>CACXDX010000119.1 GCA_902766525.1 uncultured Bacillota bacterium
AATCATGGGTCTGAGGATTGTGGCAGCCTTCGCAATGATGGGAGCATCCCTGAACGTAAACGGCATAACGAAAACCGGGTCCGTCAACGATGGAATCGTTGATCAATGATGCGACACGGAGCTTCATTTTTATTTTTCCTCCGCTGCGGAGCACGATCCCAGATCGTGGATCACACGATCTTTTTCTTCGGCGCGCTTCGCGTCGTTAAACCGATTCAAAGTCCCGACAAGATAACCGGTAATGCGGCGGATCCGTTCAAACTCAACGTGTCCTTCGGTTCTGCCGCAGAGCGGACAACGATCGCCGATGATCCCGTTATAGCCGCAAATGGGATCTCGGTCAACGGGATGATTGATGGAACCGTAACCGATACCCTGCTCTTTCATGCAGCGAACGATCTTTTCAAAGGCATCGAGATTCTGAGAAACATCGCCTTCCATTTCCACATAAGAAATATGGCCGGCATTGGTCAAGGCATGGTAGGGCGCTTCAAGCTGTATCTTTCTGTAAGCGTTGATGTCATAATAAACGGGAATATGGAAGCTGTTGGTGTAATAATCCCTGTCCGTTACCCCTTCAATAACACCGAAACGTTTTTTATCCAAACGCACGAAACGACCGGAAAGACCTTCCGCCGGTGTGGCTAAGAGTGTGTAATTCATTTTCTTTTCCTGAGAAATATTATCGAGATAATTTCTCATAAACCCGATGATCTCAAGACCGAGATTCTGTGCTTTTTCGCTTTCGCCATGGTGAACGCCGATCAAAGCCTTTAATGCCTCGGCCAAACCGATAAATCCGACGGAAAGCGTACCGTGCTTCAATACTTCGCCGACCTCATCATTCCAATCAAGCTTTTCGCTGTCGAGCCACACCCCCTGCCCCATCAGGAAGGGGAAGTTCTTGACTTTCTTTTTCGACTGTATCGCAAAACGTTCATTGAGCTGACCGACGCAAAGATCCATTTTACGCTTCAGTTCATCAAAGAAGAACGTAATGTCGCCTTTGGAACGAATGGCAATGCGAGGGAGATTGATCGATGTAAAGGAAAGATTTCCGCGCTGCGTGGAAATTTCTTTTTCTCTGTCATGGACGTTGCCGATAACTCTCGTACGGCAGCCCATATAGGATATCTCTGTTTCCGGACGGCCTTCCTTGTAATATTGCAGATTATAGGGAGCATCCTGGAAGGAGAAATTCGGGAACAGACGCTTGGCGCTGACACGGCAAGCCAGCTTGAAAAGATCGTAGTTGGGATCTTCCGGATTATAATTGATCCCTTCTTTGATACGGAAAATCTGGATCGGAAAGATGGCCGTTTCCCCGTGACCGAGACCGACTTCCGTCGCGAGCAGCAGATTACGCATGACCATGCGTCCTTCCGGCGTCGTGTCGGTTCCGTAGTTGATGGAAGAGAACGGCGTCTGTGCTCCGGCGCGGGAATGCATGGTATTCAAATTATGGACAAAAGCTTCCATGGCCTGATAGGTGATCTTATCCGCTTCTTCCCATGATTTTTCTTTTGAAAAAGCGATCACGCGTTCTGCCACAGCCGCGTCGACGCCGCGCTCGACCAAAGCACGGTTGTATTCTTCGAGGATCTCGTCATGTTCGATCCGAGGCATACCGATATCGGCTAAAATCTCGTCAACAATTTCAGCGGGCTTTTCGATTTCGGAAAGAAGTTCGAGGGCATTAATGAAATTACAGCGGAAACGCTTCCCGTAGGTCTTGCGCACACCGGGTGCCATACCGTAGTCGAAATTGGAAATACTCTGGCCGCCGTGCTGGTCATTCTGGTTGCTCTGAATGGCGATACAGGCCAGAGCGGAATAACTGGTGATATCGTTGGGTTCTCTTAAAACGCCGTGTCCGGTGGAAAAACCGCCGTGAAAAAGCTTTTCCAGATCGATCTGGCAGCAGGTCGTAGTCAGGGTATAGAAATCCATATCGTGGATATGAATATCACCGTCCATATGAGCTTCGGCAAATTCCTTGTTGATCACAAACATTTTATAAAACTGTTTCGATCCTTCGGAGCCGTATTTCAACATCGTGCCCATGGCGGTATCACCGTCAATGTTGGCGTTTTCCCGTTTGATATCGGAATCCTTTGCCGATTTGAAAGTGATATCCTGATAGATTTTCATCAGGTTGGTATTCATCTCTCTCATGCGGCTGCGTTCCGCGCGATAAAGGATGTAGGCTTTCGCTGTTTGAACAAAGCCGTTGGTCATCAGTACATCTTCAACGACGTCCTGAATTTCTTCAACTTCGGGAGATGTCTTTCCCGATTCTTCCAATTTTTCGACGACCTGTCTCGTTAATTCCGCCGCGGTTTCCTCACGCTTATTGCTTCCCGAAGCGATAAAAGCCTTAAGGATAGCCTGCGTGATCTTATCATCGTTGAAAGGAACTTCGCGCTGGTCTCGCTTAATAATGGTTTGAATCATTTTATACTCCTTAACCTGCAGTTTTTTTGTTTTCGCAGGTAAATATTCTCCTGAATCATCTTGTTTATATTATATCATTTTTCCGGTGAATTTGTAAAGAGAGTTGAAAATACATAACCCTTTCAGACCTGCACATTTAGAAACGACGAAAAAATTTTTTGTCAATTTTCTTTTTCAAATTCATATGATTTTTTTGTCATAAAATAAACAAAAAAGACCGGAAAGAAAATCCGGTCATTTTTGTGTTCATATCTCGTCCGCGTAATGCATCGATCGATAAAATGTAATACCGCCGGAGAGAGCCGCAACTTGCTCAAAACCGTTTTGCATCAGAATTCTTGAAGCGATATAAGAACGCACGCCGATGGCACAGTATGGAATAATCAGTTTATCCTGATCCAATTCATCGATTCTTTCTCTGAGCTGTCCCAAAGGAATATGAACGGAAGATTCTATGGCATAAACCCTTCTTTCCGCTTCCTCCGTAACATCGAGAATGATAAAATCATCTTTTTCGGACCGGGAAGCGATCATGGCGTCAACCTCATCCCATTCAACAAAACGTATGAGACCGGAAAGAAGGTTTTCCGCCACAAATCCCAACATATTAACGGGATCTTTCGCCGATGAATAAGGCGGCGCGTAAGCCAGCTCAAGCTCTGCGAGATCGAAAACGCTGCCGTTCATGGCCATTACCGAGGCAATGGTATCGATACGTTTGTCCACACCGTCTTTGCCGACGATCTGAGCGCCGAAAATCGCGCCATCCCTGTCAAAGATCAGCTTGAGCGTCATCATAGAGGAACCGGGATAATAGCCGGCATGAGATTTTTGATTGATCAGCACCGTCTCGTAATCTTCATGTTTGACCTTTCCGGCTTGATTCAGCTGTTTTTCATTCAAACCGACGGAAGCAACACTGAGATCAAAAACGCGGGCAATGGCCGTGCCCATCGATCCTTTGTAGCGCCGGTAGGCGCCGCACAGATTATCCGCCAAAATACGGGCTTGTTTATTGGCGGGACCGGCCAGAGGAATCATCGCAGGCTTTTTGGAGATATAATTTTCCACGGCGATAACGTCACCGACGGCATAAATATCCGGGATCGACGTTTCCAGATAATCATTGACAACGATCCCTTTTCTTTCGTTCAGTTTGATTCCCGCGTCTGAAGCAAGTTCGCTGTTGGGTTTGATGCCGATGGCCAAAAGGATCAGATCGGCTTTCATCTCTCTGCCGCTGTTTAATCGGATCAGAGTGCCGTCACTTTCATCGGAAAATGATTTAACACCGTCTGAAAGAAAGAGATCGACTTCATTCTTTACCAGATCCTCGTGAACGAGATTGGCCATTTCTTTATCGAGAGGTGCCATGACCTGGTCCGCCATTTCGATCACGGAAACGGAAATACCGCGCTGATGCAGATTTTCCGCCATTTCCAAACCGATGAAGCCGCCGCCGATGACCGCCGCTTTTTTTACGTTGTGATTTTCGATGTATTCTTTGATCCTGTCCGTATCTGCAACGGTCCAGAGTGTAAAAATATTTTCCGCGTCAATGCCGGGCAAAGGGGGAACAAGCGGAGAGGATCCCGTCGCGATAACGAGATGATCATAACTCTCCTCATAGATTTCACCGCTGTTCAAATCTTTAATCCGCACGGTTTTTTCATCGGGAATAATTTTGATTACTTCATTTTTGATCCTGACGTCAACGTTATATTTCTTTTTCATTTGTTCGGGCGACTGCAGCAGCAGCGCACCGCGGTTCGGTATCACATCGCCGATATAATAAGGCAGACCGCAGTTGGCATAGGAAATATTATCCCCTCTTTCAACCAATACGATCTGCATTTCCTCATTTCGCCTTCTCAATCTCGCCGCGGCGGTCGCGCCTCCGGCAACTCCGCCGATGATCACGGTTTTTTCGATCATATTTTCCAATCCTTTCACACTGATTATTGTTCCGGAAGATCATGATGATGGTCATGATGATGACCGCAGCAACAATCGGGTCCGTGCACGTGATGATGACCATGATCCTCTTTGATATCTTGTGGATCTCTTTTCTTCAACGGCGTTAAAGTACCGTCTTCCTCTTGGATCAGCACGCTTTCCAGCGTCGCTCTGGCTCCGGCTCGAAAAGCCTCGATGTATTCTCTTCTGAGCGCCTCACGCTCAGCCTTTTCTTCATCACTGAGACCTGTTGTTTTGGCTTTATGCGCCAGCTCATTGATACGGTTGATTTTTTCTTTTTCCATATGAATTACTCCGTTTATTAAAAAAGATTATTGTCGATTTCATCGAGGATATTGCGACGATCCTGAAAAACGGGGATCATCTTTCGGATATAATGATCCTCTTCTACATAGATATCACAGGACACAAGCTTTTCTTCTTCATCGGCGCCGGCCAAAACGGTCCCGTCCGGCGAAACGATCATGGAACCGCCGCCGTAGGATATCCGGTCTTTGCCGCAGCGATTGACGCCGATAACATAGACTTGATTTTCTATGGCTCGCGCTTTCAGCAGAGAAACGTAATGATCGCGCCGGGCCGCGGGCCACTGAGCCGGTACGAAAATCACGGAAGCGTCTCTCAAGACGAGATTGCGGCAAAAAGCGGGAAAACGAAGATCATAGCAGAGCATAAGACCGCAGGTCAAACCATCGATCCCGGTCAAGCCCCATTCATCGCCTTCGGCAAAATAATCCGGTTCCTTAAGAGTGTGAGAGAAGAGGTGAACTTTACGGTAATTGTCGATCAACTCCCCTTTTCTGCTGATCACCGGCATCGTATTGTAAAACACTCCGTCCTTTTTTTCGGCGATGCTGCCGCCGATGATATTGACATTGTGTTTTTTCGCGATAAATTTTAGGAATTGGATCGAAGCGCCATCCAGCGATTCCGCCTTTTGATCAAGATGTTCCAGATCATAGCCGATATTCCAAAGTTCCGGCAAAACGAGAAAATCACAATTTTCGGGAAGATTTTCGGTAAGACGTTGGATCGCAGCCTGATTTTTTTCTCTCTCCCCGAAAACAACATCCATTTGAATGAAAGAGATATTGACGCGCATGAGATCAACCCCTTCCCTTCGTTTTCATTCTCTGCAGAATTCGGATATCCTGATTATCGAAGCGAATAAAACGACAGGCTTCGGCCAGACGTGAATAGATGCGGGAACCGAGATTGTTTTCGATCTCCCGCCGATCCAGATTGGTGGTAACGATCACCGGTTTCTCATAATTCAATCTGTAATTGAGAACGGCAAAAATCGTCTTAACCGACCAATCGGTGTAATTATGAGCGCCGAGATCATCAAGGATGAGCACATCGACATTTTTTGCGTCCTGCATCAGTTCTTCCTCACTGATTTCGGAATCACTGCGAAAAGTGTCTCTGATCAGATCGAGGAAATCGGGAACAACCAAAAAACGCACATCGATGCCTTTTTCCACGAGGGCGTTGGCACAGGCGGCGGCAAGAAAAGTTTTCCCACTGCCGACGGGGCCTTCAAAAAGCATGCCGCTCACATCTTTTGCTTTGGCGACTTCATCCACAAAATCCATGGCAAATTCCTTGATGCGGCGCATATTC
>CACXDX010000120.1 GCA_902766525.1 uncultured Bacillota bacterium
ACGACGGTGGGGGTCCCCCGATATCTGCCGACTTATGCCGGTTTTTTGCTGGAAAAGGAAATCTATGCCCTCAGTAAAGTGCTGGAAGATCCCGATCGTCCTCTCGTTGCCATCATCGGCGGCGCAAAGGTTTCCGATAAGATTAAGATCCTTGAAAAGCTGCTTCCCATCGTTGACCGTTTGCTGATCGGCGGCGGTATGGCCAATACTTTCTTTGCCGCCAAGGGGTATGATATGCAGAAGTCCCTTGTCGAACAGGATCGTATCGCTGATGCCAAAGCGATCCTCGAAGGAGAATATGCCGACAAACTGCTCTTGCCCGTAGACGGCATTGCCGCCGCGGCCTTTGACAACGAAGCCGATAAGGTTTTGTGCGACGTTGATAAGATTCCCGCCGATTATCAGCTTCTTGATATCGGCGAGGCGACGGTCGCCGCTTTCAAACAGGGCTTGAGTGATGCGAAAACGATCCTTTGGAACGGCCCGATGGGCGTTTTTGAAATGAGCAATTTTGCCGGCGGCACCAAAGCGGTTGCCGAAGCCGTCGGTCAATCCGACGCTTACAGCGTGATCGGCGGCGGGGATTCCGCCGCAGCCATTAAAAGCGTGCATATGGAAACCGGCATCAGCCACATCTCCACCGGCGGCGGCGCTTCCCTGAAATTCCTGGAAGGGAAAGAACTGCCGGGCATCGCGGCCTGTAAAGAATAAAAGGAGTGTTGAGCTCATGAAGATTATTGCCGGAAACTGGAAAATGAACGGTACCCCGGAAGAAAATATCGCTCGTTTGCGGGGCATTAAAGAAGCGGTCAAACCGACGCAGAATAAAATCATTGTCTTTCCGCCCTTCCTTTCGGTTCCCGATGCGGTTTCGGTGTTGGCGGACAGCGATATCGCCATCGGCGCTCAAAACTGTTATCCTCGTCCCGACGGTGCTTTTACCGGTGAGGTTTCCGTGACCATGCTCAAAGGGGTCGGCTGTGCTTATTGTCTCGTCGGTCATTCGGAACGGCGGCAGTATTTTGCCGAGAGTGACGATTTTCTTCGGGAAAAAGTCATCGCCGTGGCGGAAGCGGGCATGATCCCCGTTTTTTGTGTCGGTGAATCGGAAGAACAGCGGGAAAACGGCAGTTACCGCAGGGTTCTTGCCGGGCAGATCAAAAATGTTCTCAGCGGCTTGAAGCTGGAGAAGGAAGAAATCTATATCGCCTACGAACCGGTTTGGGCGATCGGTACGGGAAAAACGGCGACGCCGGAAGACGCCGATGAGACCATGGGCATGATCCGTGAGATTTTACGTGACATCGGTCAGCCCGATGACCTTTATCTGCTTTACGGCGGTTCCGCCAAGCCCGCCAATGCCGAAGCGCTGCTGAGCAGAAAAAATATTGACGGTTTGCTGATCGGCGGCGCGTCTCTGAAACCGGATGATTTCGCGGCCATGGCCGCGGTACAGCTTTGATACTTGCGTAAAAAGAGGGAAAAAGAATGGCAAAAAAACCGACGATGCTGTTGATTCTCGACGGTTTCGGTCACAGTGACGAAATCGAGGGAAACGGCGTCGCGAAAGCAAAAAAACCCGTGTTTGACCGTCTGTGGCAAAAATATCCCCACGGCTTTCTCGACGCATCCGGATCGGAGGTCGGTCTCCCCGCGGGGCAGATCGGCAATTCCGAAGTCGGTCATATGAATATGGGCGCCGGACGCGTCGTTTATCAGGATCTTACCCGGATCACAAAATATATTGAAGATCAACGCTTCTTCGAAAACGGGCCGCTGAACGAAGCGATGGCTGAAGCTTTGAAAAACGGTTCCACCGTTCATCTGATGGGCCTGCTCTCCGACGGAGGCGTTCACAGTCATATCGATCATGTCGCGGCGCTGCTGAAACTGGCGTCGCAAAAAGGCGTCGGGAATGTTGCGCTTCACGCCTTCCTTGACGGTCGGGATGTGCTCCCCACCTCGGCGCTGACTTTTCTCGATCGGATTGATGCCGAGATGAAGGCAGTCGGGGTCGGCCGCATCGCTTCGGTGATGGGGCGTTATTATGCGATGGACCGCGATAAACGCTGGGAACGGCTTCGCCTTGCCTATGATGCTTTGACCTTGGGAGAAGGCGCGCTTGTTGAAAGTTATGCCGAAGGCATGCAAAAATCCTATGATGAGGGGATCACCGATGAATTTGTGCGTCCTTTCATTGTTAAAGAGCCTTCCTTGGTGAAGGATGGAGATGTTGTCATCTTTTTCAATTTCCGCACCGACCGGGCCAGAGAAATGCTTTGGGCCTTTAAGGATCCGGACTTTGAGGGGTTTCCCCGTAAATCGTTGCCGAAGACGCATTATGTTTGCTTCACTCAATGTGATGCCGCCTATGATGTGCCGGTAGCTTTTCCCAAAGAAGCCATCGTCAATAATCTCGGGACTCATCTTGCCGCCCTCGGGAAAAAGCAGCTGCGTATCGCGGAAACAGAGAAATATGCTCATGTTACCTTCTTTTTCAACAGTCAGGTTGAACCGCCCTATGAAGGGGAAGACCGTATTTTGATACCCTCCCCCAAGGTTCCTTCCTACGATGAAACCCCGGCGATGAGCGCGGAAGGTGTTACCGAGGCGGTTCTTGCAGAGATCGCCAAAGGCAAACATGATGTTATTATTCTCAATTTTGCCAATCCCGATATGGTGGGACATACCGGCAACGAAGCGGCGGTTATAGAGGCCATCGAATTTGTTGACGGTTGTGTCGGCAGAATTGTCGACGCTGTTTTAGCCGCCGGCGGTGAGATCTTTCTCACGGCGGATCACGGTAATGCCGAAAGGATGCTGGATGAAAAAGGCGGTCCTTATACGGCTCATACCAACAATCCCGTTCCCTATATCATCATCAGCTCCCGAAACTTTGTGAAAGGTGACGGCCATGCGCTTTGCGATATCGCGCCCACCCTGCTTAAGATGATGGATCTGCCTGTTCCGAACGAGATGACGGGCACGCCGATTGTTTGCGTCGACGCATAACATCGTTTTACTTTGCGGTTAAATAACGTAATACGGTTTGGTAAATATTTTAATATTTAATATATATGATGAGGTGTTACTATGTCTTTGATCTATGATGTCAATGCAAGAGAAGTTTTGGATTCCCGCGGGAATCCCACTGTTGAAGTGGAAGTTTTTTTGGAAGACGGAACGATGGGACGTGTTATTATCCCTTCCGGTGCTTCTACCGGTGTTCATGAAGCCGTGGAGCTGAGAGATGGAGATAAAGACCGCTATCTCGGGAAAGGGACACAGCAAGCCGTTGATAATGTGCTCAATGTCATCGCTCCCGAAGTTATCGGCATGAGTGTTTTCGATCAGGTTGCTCTGGATAAAACTTTGATCGAGCTTGACGGTACGGCCAATAAAGGTAAGCTCGGCGCCAATGCCATTCTCGGCGTATCCCTGGCTGCCGCAAAAGCCGCCGCCGCTTATCTCGATATGCCTCTGTATCAGTACATCGGCGGCGTCAATGCCAAAGTGCTGCCGGTACCGATGATGAACATTTTAAACGGCGGCAAACATGCCGATAACAACGTGGATATTCAGGAATTTATGATCATGCCCGTCGGTGCCGAAAGCTTCCGCGAAGCATTGCGCATGGGAACGGAAATCTATCATAACCTGAAAAAAGTATTGAAGGCCAGAGGCGCTCTTTCCGGTGTCGGCGATGAAGGCGGCTTTGCGCCCAATCTCGAAACCAATGAAGATGCGCTTGCGGTTATCGTTGAAGCCATCGAAAAGGCCGGCTATAAGCCGGGGGAAGATATCCGCCTTGCGCTCGATGTGGCTTCTTCGGAAATTTACAAAGACGGCAAGTATCATCTCGCCAGTGAAAACGAAGCCAAGACTTCCGCGGAAATGGTGGATTATTATGCTTATCTCTGTGATAAATATCCCATTATTTCCATTGAAGACGGTCTTGCCGAAGATGACTGGGAAGGCTGGAAGCTGATGACCGATAAACTCGGCGATCGTCTCCAGATCGTCGGCGACGACCTCTTTGTTACCAATACGGCCCGTCTCAAACAGGGGATCGATTCCGATACCGCCAACGCGATCCTGATCAAAGTCAATCAAATCGGAACGCTTACGGAAACGCTCGATGCCATTGAAATGGCGAAGAGAGCCGGGTATACCGCCGTTGTTTCCCACCGCAGCGGCGAAAGTGAAGACGCGACCATTGCCGATCTGGCGGTAGCCGTCAACGCCGGTCAGATCAAAACCGGTGCTCCCTGCCGTACGGATCGAATCGCCAAATATAATCAGCTTCTCCGTATCGAAGAAGAATTGGAGGAAGCCGCCGAATATAACGGTTTGGATGTCTTCTATAATATTAAGTAAAAGGCGAAAGCAACGAAAAAACAGTAGAAAAACCGGGGCATACCTAAAAAGGTTCCCCGGTCTCTCTGTCTGATGCCTGTCTTTTTTTCATCTTTGTTGATTATTTTGCAATTATCTGAAGATTTTGGTTGTATTTGCCGGGGGGCTATGGTAAAATAGTAGCGCTACATATTTTGGGAGGTATATTATGTATATTTTCTTAACGATTTTAGACGTTCTGGTCTGCCTTGGTCTGATTGCGGTTATTTTGATGCAGTCCAGTAAAAGTACCGGTGTTTCCGGTGTCATCGGCGGTGCTTCCGAACAATTTTTCGGAAAGAAGAAAGGCATGGATGAATTGTTGTCCAGGATATCTTCGGTGCTGGCCGCTGTTTTCTTTGTCCTTACCCTGCTTATTGCGATCATTTATTAAAGTTTAAATATATATTTTTTATCTTTTAGGAGGGGTTGAAACAATGTTTTTCACCATCAATGTTGTGACCTGTATTGCTTTGGCGGCAGGTGTTCTTGCTCTGCTCTTTGCGGCGTATCATGCCCATCGTGTCAGCTCGGAAACACCCGGCACCGAAAAAATGCAGGAAATCAGCGGTGCGATCCACGAAGGTGCTATGGCCTTCCTCGCCAGCGAGTATAAGATCATCGCTTTGGTTGTACTTGCTCTCGTGCTGATTCTCGTCGGCTGCGGTATTGCTACCGGTAACGGAGAAGAAACGCTCAGTCCTTTAACGGCGATTCCTTATCTGATCGGTGCGATTTGCTCCGTTCTGGCCGGTAATATCGGTATGCGCATTGCCACCAAGGCCAATGTCAGAACGGCCAATGCGGCTCAACGCGGCAGCAACGCCGCTCTCGGTATCGCCTTCTCCGGCGGCGCCGTCATGGGTCTTTGTGTCGTTGGTCTCGGTCTCGTCGGTCTCGGTATTACCTTCCTGATCTTTTATGTTCTTGTTCCCGATATGAGTGAAGTGACCAGAGCTTCCGTCATCAACGGTTTTGCTCTCGGTGCTTCTTCCATCGCGCTCTTCGGTCGTGTCGGCGGCGGTATCTATACCAAAGCTGCTGACGTCGGTGCCGACCTCGTCGGTAAAGTCGAAGCCGGTATCCCCGAAGACGACCCCCGCAATCCCGCCACCATCGCCGACAACGTCGGTGATAACGTCGGTGACGTTGCCGGTATGGGTTCCGACCTTTACGAATCTTATTGCGGTTCCATTATCGCCGCCATCGCTCTCGGCGCTACGTTCTTTGCCGGAACGGTCAGCGGCATCATCGTTCCGATTCTCATCGCCTGCTGCGGTGTTGTCGCTTCGATCATCGGTACTTTCTTCGTTCGCACCAGTGAAGGTGCCAACGCTCAGAAAGCGCTGGACTTCGGTACTGCCGTTGCCATGATCCTGGCTCTGATCGGTGCGTTCTTTGTTTGTCAGCTTCTTCCCGAACCCAGCAATGGCATGTCCTTCCCCGTGGCTTATAAATACGGTGCCTTCATCGCCGTGGCCGCCGGTCTTGCCGCCGGTTTCATTATCGGGAAGCTGACGGAATATTATACTTCCTTTGATTTCAGCCCCGTTAAGAAAATCGCGGAATCCTGCGAAACCGGTACGGCGACCAACATCATCAGCGGTATCGCCACAGGTATGATCTCCACGGCGCTGCCCATTATCGTGATCGTGATCGCGATCCTCATTGCTTATTCCTTCGCTAATCTTTACGGTATTGCTCTGGCTGCCGTCGGGATGCTGGCCACCACCGGTATCATTGTTGCCGTTGATGCTTACGGCCCCATCGCCGACAATGCCGGCGGTATTGCCGAAATGAGTGAACTCGATCCTCAGGTCAGAGAAATCACCGATGCTCTGGATGCTGTCGGCAACACCACTGCCGCCATCGGTAAAGGTTTTGCCATCGGTTCCGCCGCGTTGACGGCTCTGTCCCTCTTCTCCGCTTATACTCAGGCCGTGGGTCTGGAAACCATCAATGTTCTGGATCCCAAAGTTGTTGCCGGTCTCTTCCTCGGCGGCATGCTTCCTTTCCTTTTCTCCGCTTTAACGATGCAGGCCGTCGGCCGTGCCGCCAGCCAGATGATCGAAGAAGTACGTCGTCAGTTCAGAGAAATCCCCGGGATCCTCGAAGGCAAAGGCCGTCCCGATTACAGCCGCTGCGTTGCGATCTCCACCAAAGCCGCGCTGAAGGAAATGATCCTTCCCGGTCTTTTGGCCATCATCGCGCCGCTGCTTATCGGTCTTCTTCCCTTCCTCGGTGCCGAAGCCCTCGGTGGTCTCCTGGCCGGCTCTCTCGTCTCCGGCTTCCTGCTGGCTGTCATGATGGCCAATGCCGGCGGTGCCTGGGATAACGCCAAGAAATATATTGAACAGGGTCATATGGGCGGTAAAGGTTCCGACGCTCATGCCGCCGCCGTCAACGGCGACACCGTCGGCGACCCCTTCAAAGATACTTCCGGCCCGTCCCTGAACATCCTCATGAAATTGATGACCATCGTTGCTCTCGTTTTCGCGCCGATGTTCATGTAAAAAATAATAAGAGCCCGTCCGCAAATTGAAATGCGGACGGGTTTTTTGTATATTGCTTGTTTATCCGATATGATTTCTTTTTTGTCATATAATATAATATGTAATATAATATGAAAAAGAACGGAAAGAGCAAAAAAATCCGATTGTTTTTTTATTGCCGTTTATGTTTGCATGTGATATAATTTCCAATATAGGGTGGTATTAGTTGAAAAAATGACCATGGACAGAATCGTCGAAGCATATATCGGAGAATATGCCTCGGGAAAAAGTGAAAACGCCGTTAATCGTGCTTTGACTTTGGCAAAACAGGGTCGGGAAGTTACCCTTGTCGATCTTGATCTCGTCGAACCCGTATATACGCTGCGTCCGCTTATTTCCCTGCTGGAAGAAAAAGGCGTTCATGTCATCGCCTGGAAGACCAAAGAAACGCTCGGCCTCGGCGAAGCCGGTTCCGTGCTTCATCCGGCCATGCGCTGGGCATTAAAAGCTCCGGGAGATGTTATTCTCGATATCGGCTACGGTGCCAAAGGCAGCGCTGTGCTGAATCTGCTGGAAGGGATCGAAGACGAAGAAAACTTACGTGTCTTTCTCGTAGTCAACACACTTCGTCCCATGACGGATTCTGTCGAAAAGATCATCGAATACCTCTATGAAACCGGTCCTGCTCACGGGCTGATCGCCAATACCCATTTGGGGGAAAAAACGACGGTTTCGTTGATGGAAGCCGGTCTTGATATGGTAAAAAAAGTTTCTGCCGAAACAGGATTGCCTGTTGTCGCCATGGCAGTAGATGAACGTTTTCGCTCTGATTTTCCTGAAGAACGAAACGACGGTATCCCTTTGCGTTTTCTTCACCGCTATCTGCCGAAAGGCTTTTGGTGAAGTAAAAGAAAAAATATTTTTTGATTTCAGGGAGTTTTTTGAGAGATCGTCCGAAAAACGACAGACGATTTCTCAAAGCTGAAAGGAGAACACCATATGGCAACAAAACCGATTGAAAAGGATACGAATGTATTTGTGACCGGGAATGAAGTGGTGGCCTGGGCTGCTTTGGCCGCCGACGCCCAGATCATGTACGGTTATCCGATCACCCCTCAAAATGAAATTATGCACTATTGGACAAGATTGGCGCCGAAATATGAGCGCCGTTTCCTGCAAACGGAAGATGAATTGTCTGCCGGTTTCACAACTTGCGGCGGTGTCATGACAGGAACGAGAGCTTTTACCGCTACGGCCGGTCCCGGTACGATTTTGATGCAGGAACCGATTACCATGGCGGAAATGATGAGAATTCCTCTCGTCGTTGTTGTTCAGCAGCGTGGCGGCCCGTCAACGGCAACGGTTATATATTCTCAGCAGGAAGTGAATTTGTGCTGCTACGGCGGTAACGGAGAAGGTTTCCGCGTGGTCTATTCCACCGCAGGTCACCAGGATCTTTACGATTATACCATCAAAGCTTTCAATACAGCTTGGAAATATCAGATTCCCACGATTGTGCTGGGCGATGGTTATCAGGCGAAGATGAGAGAAGCGGTGACGATGTACGATCCGGCCTCCCGCGGCATCGAGATGGAACCGACAAAAGCTTTCGTCGGCGCCGAAGGATGCCCCGGCGTTGATCGTGAACCCCGTTTTTATCGCAATACTTACAACACCGAAGAAGAATTGCTGGATGTCGTCGGCGATCTCAAAGCTCATTATGACTCCTTTAAGGACGAAGTTGTTGAATATGAAGATTCCGATATCGACGATGCCGAAATCATCGTTGTGGGTCACGGCGTTGTCTCCCGTGCCTGTAAAGAAGCGGTTAAAGCGCTGCGTCAGGCCGGATACAAAGTCGGTTATTTCCGTCCCATCACCTTGAGACCGTTCCCGCAGAAACAGCTTGCCGCCGCTGCCGAAGGAAAGAAGGCGATCCTCGCCGTGGAAAGTGCCCTCGGCCAGATGAAGCGTTTGATTACCGACGGCCTTTACGGTATGACTGTTCCCATCGAGGAATATTTCAAACCCGGCAAGGGCGTCAGCTCTCAGGAATTGGTCGAAAAAGTCAAGTCCATGCTGGATTAAGGAGGGATAGAAATGGCTGTAGAATTAACCAATGTCGCGCCGGCGATGCCTGCCTGCTGGCGTAAGGAAACAAAAACCCATAAATTTTGCCCCGGCTGCGGTCATGGTATCGTCCTGAAAGCTCTCGGTGAAGCCATCGACGAACTGGGGATTCAGGATAGAGTTATTTTTACCGTCGATATCGGCTGCTGCCTGTTGGCCATCGATTTCTTTAATGTTGATACCGTCCAGACCCATCATGGTCGTACGAATGCCGTTTGCACCGGCATAAAAAGAGCCACTCCCGATAAGATCTGCATCGCTTATATGGGTGACGGCGGCGGTTACGCCATCGGTTCGCAGCATCTTGTCAATGCTGCCGCCCGCAACGAAAAGATCACTTCGATCCTGGTCAATAATACCAACTACGGTATGACCGGCGGTCAGATGGCGCCGACGACGCTGCCCGGTCAGAAGACCGAAACTTCTCCTTACGGCCGCAGTGTGGAACAGCAGGGTGAACCGACCCACGGCCCCGAAATGATTGCCGCCATGGCCGGTGAAGGCGCTTATGTTGCCCGCGGTACCGTGGCAAAACCGAAGGTATTGAAGAAGTATTTCAAAAAGGCGTTGCAGGCTCAAATGGACGGCAGCGGTTTCGCTTTTGTCGAAGCGCTTTCCACCTGCCCCACAAACTGGGCGACCAATGCCAAAAAAACCTGGGCTTTCCTGGAAGGTCCGATGGCTGAAGAATATCCTACGGGAGAATTTAAAGTTCCCGGTGAAGGAGGTAAGGCAGAATGAATGATCTGAAAAGAATCATGCTCGCCGGTGAAGGCGGCCAGGGCGTTCAGTCCGTGGCCATGATCTTATCCGAAGCTTCCTACAAGGCCGGAAAGCAAGTCATGTATATTCCCAATTTCGGTGTGGAACAGCGCGGCGGTGTTTCCGTTGCTTTCATGCAGATCTCTTCGAAGGATCCCATCGGTTCCCCGAAATTTGACGATGCCGATATCATTGTTGCTTTGAGCGACCGAGCCGTCAGCCGCGTCAAAATGTTTGTGAATCCCGGAACGATCTATGTATATGATTCCGCGATCTCCGATGAAGCGCGCAAAGAGCTTCCCGCCAAAGATGAAGTTGCCGAGCTGGTTGAAATTTCCGCTCATGAAATCGCCAACACGGAGCTTCACGTCCGCGTCTTTAATGTGATCATCATGGGCGCCGTTCTCGGTTTGACGGATATGGTTCCGGAAGAAGATATCAAAGCCGCTCTGGAAAAGAAATTTGCCAAGAAGTTTGAAGCCGATCCTTCTCTCCGCGATATGAACTATACCGCCTTGAGAAAAGGCATGGAACTGGTAAAATAAGGAGGTAGAGATGAGAGAATTTAAATCCATCGTCAATGAAAGCGGTAAAGGTAAATTCTATCTCTTTACCGAGCTGTGTAAAGGCTGCGGCCTTTGCATTGAAAAATGTCCCAAAAATGATATCGGCTGGACGGATCGTCTCGGTATCTACGGCGCGCCCACCGTGGAATCGGGCAGAGGCGAAGAAGGCTGTAATGCCTGTAAAACCTGTCAGAATATCTGTCCCGAATGCGCCATTCTGATCGAAAAGATCCAATAATAAACCGTTGTTGAACATACGGCGGGAAGATCGCGAGATCTTCCCGCTGTTTCATTTTGAGATCCTTTCCTTGAAAGCTGAAAGCGGAACCGTGATTTTAATGTCGAAGAGTTTTTTTAAAAAAAGAGAAAAAAAGTCTTGACTTGTGTTCCGAAAAGTAGTAAAATATCAATGTTGACTCGCCGTAAATGATTTTTCGGCAGGATCAACGAATATCGTGGTAAACACGATGATCGGTCTTTGGGAACTAAACAGTAGAGCTTGTGAAGATAAGTCGGAGAGTGAAGACTCTTCGGCGCGGGTTCCGCGGTCATCGAGA
>CACXDX010000121.1 GCA_902766525.1 uncultured Bacillota bacterium
ACCATGGCCATAATCGAGGGGATTTCTTCTTCCATCATGGCTTTATAGAAGTTTTCGTAGTCGTAAGTCAGTTCTGAAATATCTTTTTCTTCAATATATTTTGCGTATTGTTCCAGTCGGGTGAAGCAGTTTTCATAGGCGTGGAAAGAATAGGCGATATGCGTATAAGAACCGACGGGAACGCCAAGTTTTTCCGCGACATCGCGCTGAAGCGCGATGAAGCCGACGGCATTCATAAAGG
The DNA here is from genome assembly GCA_902766525.1 of uncultured Bacillota bacterium. GTDB lineage: Bacteria > Bacillota > Dehalobacteriia > UBA7702 > UBA7702 > UBA7702. The sequence continues at coordinate 242 of CACXDX010000121.1, forward strand.
TTGCCTGAACGGCATCGTTGGAACGCATCATCACCGTCATATTGAGTTTGTTTTCGCGAATGGCAAAATGAATCGATTGCAGACAGGCCGGATGATCGTTTGTGGAATCGACTTTAAAATCGCGGATATTCATGATCGCCCGACGGGAGTAAGGATTGCGCTTCAGTTCCTCAATAATCCAGGGCAGCTGTTCGGCAAAGCGCTGATGATAAGTGTATTCCCAAACATTTTCGCCGGCACCGACCATAAAATCGAGGATGCCTTCGCGAATTTCCATGGTATACTGCTGAAGTTCATGATGACCGCCGGGAAAGAGTTTGGAGATAAAGGGTTCCGCCACGGCGTTTTCCACATAAAAGGTCATCGGAAGTTCCCTCATTGTGGTGTTGTAATCGGGACAGGGAAAGACTTTTCCTTCCTTTGCCAGTGTCAATAAAGCTTTATGATAGGCTTCCGGCAGTGTTTTGCCTTCTTCGTAATACATTTTCACGGCGGTAATCTCCAATCAGATTTATTAAAACTATTTTAACACAAAAATAAATATGATACAATAAAAATAAATTGTTTTAGAAAAAATGGGAAGTGAAATAAAATGGCCATGATTTCCGGCCCCTATACCGATACCGTTGTCGACATGTTGATGCGCTCGGACAGGCCGCATAAAAAAAGTGCCCTTTATGTAAATGAAAGCGGCCTTTTCGGCTTTTACGACGGTGCAATGATTTATATTGCCGATCCCGTTGTACGTCGTATTTCTCCTCATGATTTCGGGAAAGCCAAGAATCTGGTTTTTCCGGAAAAATGCGGAGACGGTTTGCGTTTAAGCACAGATGACGGATCTCTTTGGGTGATCCCTTTAAAAGAAGAGGAGAGGGAAGCATTTCTCCGATCCTATCAGCTTGTTTCCGAGGGGGAAGCTTTGGAGCGAATCCGGAATGCCGAGAGTGAAAAACGGCCTCGTGACTTTCCGCTGTGCTGTAAGATCGGCTTTTTCGATGACGGTGATAAGGCGGATCTTGATCTGATCAAGAAAATCATATTAAAATATTCTTAAGTTTTTTTGTGATTGAAAAAGAGAAAACGCAGTGGTATAATATACCTTAGGAAGAAAGGTGTTTGAAATAATGCGTTACGAATATAAAACCAAAGGTACCTGTTCAAAATCGGTTTCTTTTGATCTTGACGGTGATATTGTCTCCAATGTTCATGTCGTCAACGGCTGCGATGGCAATCTCAAAGGGATTTGCAGTTTGATTGACGGTATGACGGTGAAACAAATTGTAGACAAAATGTACGGCATTCGTTGTCAATCCAAACCGACATCGTGTCCGGATCAGATTGCGAAAGCGGTACTCTCTGCTTACCGGAGTGAACAGGGGAATATTTAAACAGTTTCTTTTGATAGATTATTTCGATTTCGGAGGTTACTATGGCGAAAGTTTTTTGTGAAATCTGCGGCGGGTCGCTTGTCTCTTCTCGGTACAGCACCCTCTATACCTGCGAAAATTGTGGGATGAAATATACCCGTACCAAAGTGCGGAAGATGCTTTCGCGCGGTCCCCGTTTTCGGTCGGCAACCATCAATGATCCTTCAGAACTGGAAAAATGGTATGTGGAATTGGATAAGCACATCGGTAATGAAAATCTTAAGGATGCCGAAGATGTCGCTCAGAGGATCCTCGAGATCGATCCCGAGGATGAAAAAGCCGGTGCTTTTCTGGACTCCCTGATTAAAATGGAAAAAGAATTTCGTGTGGAACGCGGTATTCTTGTGAAGTATTCCGGACATGATGCCGAACTGAAAATTCCCGGCGGAATCCGCGAAATCGGAACAAAGGCATTTATGAACAATAAAGATCTGAAAAAGATTGTTATTCATGAAGGCGTAAAATCCATCGGTGAGGAATGCTTCTCCGGCTGTGAAGCGTTGAAAGAAGTTGTTCTTCCCGAAAAGAGCCTGATCTTTATCGGTTATCGGGCCTTTGCCAACTGCAAGGATTTGAAAAAAATAGATTTGCCGGACAGTGTTAAATTCCTCGGCAATTATCTTTTCTTGAATTGTTCCTCTTTAAAGAATATTCATATTCCGCGCCGTGTGCCGACGATCGGGAAGTGCGCTTTTAAAGGTTGTTCTTCGCTGGAAGAAATAAAGATCCCCCGCCGCGTGAAAGGTATCGGTGACAATGCTTTCAGAGATTGCAAATCTTTAAAAAAGATCGGTCCTCTCGATGAAGTCATGTTTCTCGGGGAAAACGCTTTCCTCGGCTGCGATGAACTTGAGGACATCAGTGTGCCTTACCGCTTCATGAACAACGGTTGGGAAAAATATGAAAGTACCTATATGGCGCCGCCTCATGATATTTTATAAATTTCAATAAGAGAAGCGCGAACAATCGTTCGCGCTTTTTTTATTTTTCTTTTGCAAATTTAAACATCTTTTGTTATAATACATTTTAGGTTTATTTAAAGAAGAAAAAGTGTATTTTTTAGGAAAAACACCATGGAAGGATTATTTTCGAGAACGGAATTGCTGTTGGGTGAAGATGCCATGAAAAAACTGGCGTCGTCCCGTGTCGCGGTTTTCGGTATCGGCGGTGTCGGCGGGTATGCTGTAGAAGCTTTGGCTCGCTGCGGCGTGGGTGCTCTTGATCTTATTGATCATGATACCATCGCGGCAAGTAATATCAATCGTCAGATTATTGCTACAGAAGAAAATATCGGTGCTTTAAAAACAGACGTCGCCGCCAAACGAATTGCCCTGATTAACAGTGAATGTCAGGTAACGACTTATCCTGTTTTCTTTTTACCCGAAAACGAAGGGGAATTTGATTTCAGGCAATTTGATTATATCATTGATGCCGTAGATACGGTTTCAGCCAAGTTCGCGCTCATTGAAAAGGCGAAGAGGGAAGGGACAAACATCATTTCCTCTATGGGTGCCGGCAATAAGCTTGACCCGACGGCTTTTCAAGTTGCGGATATTTATGAGACTTCCGTTTGCCCTTTGGCTCGGGTCATTCGTGCCGGCTGTCGCAAGCGGGGCATCAATCATCTGAAGGTCGTTTTTTCCAAGGAAAAACCCATTCATCCGTACGAGGTCGGTTTAAAAACAAAGGATGATCTCTCTGTTTCTCAGCCGCCGGGTTCAGTTAGTTTTGTTCCCTCCGTCGTCGGTTTGATTCTTGCCGGTGAGGTCATTAAAGATCTGATCGGTATAAAAAAAGATCATGTACGGAATCTGCAAAGAATATGATCGTTTTCTCATAATAATTGGCAATGATTATTCCCTGTCTTTGCAAAAACATCAGGAATAACATCAGGAGAGATTGTGAGGTAAAAAAACATGTTTTTAAAGGGAAGTGGAGGTTTAGTGACTTTATCTTATCAGGATAAACTGGATATTCGCAACGAAAGAAGACTGCGCTTTTTCAATATTGTGATGGTTGTTTCTTTCTTGAGCGGAACCGTTGGGCAGTTGATTGAAGGTGTCAGCTTGATCGATTCACTTTACGGCAGTTTGGTGATGTTCGTTTTGAGTTATACTTCGGGACCGACCAATATTCTCATCAATATCGGTCGTTTCGGCGCCGCTTTCTTTACTTTAAATGCTGTTCTTGCTATTGTAGGCACATTCTTTATGATCGTCGGTGACCGTATCAAGGGTCAGCGCAAAGACAGTATGTATGTTTACGGTGATTCTAATATTTCCGAGGAACTGATGCAGACCAGAAAAAATGTTATTGATGGCAGAAACGGTTTTGTACCTGCTTCGAATTATGTTTTGGTCGGAAATGAAGTCGATAATCTTCATTTTTATGTGGATCATCGTGATCGTCTCGCCGAAAAAAAGGTCTATCTGAAAACCGAAACACTGCCCGGTATTGCTCTCGGGCATGAGCATTTGCGCTCTTTTTGTCTTGAAGAACTCGGAGCGGAGGAATTTTGGAAAAAATTTGATTTGGTTGATAAAGCCTTTAATGAAGATGGCACTCCCGCTCATCTTAGCATTGCTATCATCGGCTTCAATAAGCTCGGCGAAGAGATTCTCTCTCACGGTCTCAGAGCTTGTGCGTTTACCGATGTGACCTGGCATATTTTCGGTGATACCAATCGCTATCGTATGCTCCATGCCAATCTTGACGAGCTTGATATTCACTGCTACCCCGAAGAATGGTTCAATGAGCTCGATATTGTCAAAAATGCCGATATGATCATCGTGACGTCGCAGAATCATCAGCTTAATATCATCTATGATTTCTTCCTTGTAGCTGCCGATTGGACAGTCCATATTTGTTCTTCTTTCGGCGATTCGGAGGAAGGGAAAAGCATTTTTTTGCAACATCGTTCCGGCTCCGTTCCCGAAGATAATCTGATCTTTTTTGATTGGCGCAAAGCAGGGGGCAATCTTGAGCGTTTGCGGCAGCAGGAAACTGCGGAAAGTATCAAGAAGGATAATCTGAAAAAACTCATTGCCGATGAATGGGAAAATCTTGATACTTTCAGACGCTATGCCTATCTTTCTCTTCTTGATTTTCGTGATTTGAAGCAGAAACTCGTTGATACATGGGGAGATAAGATCGATGAGGATATGATTGTACGCATTATGCATCGGCGCATGCGCAATTACTATCTCATTAACAACTGGTGCTATGCCGAATTTCCGGATCCCGACGATACTTCCGCGGATGAAAACAACACATTGCGGCTCCACCGCGGCATCTGCCCCTTTGATGATTTGAGTCCGGAAAGAAAAGAAAGAGAAAAAGAGATTGTCAGGAGATTGTATTACTGATCGCTTCCTGATTTGATTCTTTGCATGTCTTGTCGGACTGCGCTGTCGGATGATCTTCGGCGGCGCTTTTTCTCGTGATATTGCGCTGCTTTTCATTGACAAGCCGAGCTTTTTTGCGTTATAATAATAAATTGTAATAATGGTGAAATAGGCTCTTTCAAAAGCTGAAATATCGAAACAGAGGAGAAAGAATATGAATAAAAAATATGAAGCTCAGGCCATCGAAGCAAAATGGCAACAGAAATGGGAAGAGGAAAAAACCTTTAAAGTGACGGAAGACCCTGATAAAGAAAAATACTATCTTCTGGAAATGTTTCCGTATCCGTCGGGAAATCTGCATATGGGTCACGTTCGCAATTATTCCATCGGTGATGTTGTCGCCCGCTTCAAAAGAATGAAAGGGTATAATGTTCTTCATCCCATGGGGTGGGATTCCTTCGGTCTGCCTGCGGAAAACGCTGCCATTAAAAATCAGGTGCATCCCGTTAAATGGACGCTGAGCAACATGGAAAATATGCGGCGGCAGCTGAAATCGCTCGGTATCAGCTATGATTGGGACAGAGAAGTTGCGTCTTGTCTTCCCGATTACTATAAATTTACCCAGTGGCATTTTCTCCAGCTCTACAAACACGGTCTTGCCTATAAGAAAAAGGCGGCGGTGAACTGGTGCCCTTCCTGCAAAACCGTTCTTGCCAATGAGCAGGTTGTCGACGGAGCCTGTGAACGCTGCCACAGCGAAGTCGAAAAGAAAAATCTTTCGCAGTGGTTCTTTAAAATCACAGATTACGCTCAGCGACTTTTAGACGATTTGGATAAACTCCCCGGCTGGCCCTCGAAGGTCAAGACGATGCAGGAAAACTGGATCGGCCGCAGTACCGGTGTGGAAATTGATTTTAAGCTGGAAAACAGTGATAAGACCATTTCCGTTTTTACCACGCGTCCCGATACAGTTTACGGCGTCACTTTCATGGTTTTTGCTCCCGAACATCCCATCGTGGAAGAGCTCGTCAAGGGTACGGAGTATGAAGATGATGTCAAAGCGTTTCAGAAAAAGATGCAGTCTCTTTCCACGGTGGATCGTACTTCCGGCGATTTGGAAAAAGAGGGGATGTTCATCGGCAAATATGTCATTAACCCTTTGAACGGCGATCGTGTCCAGCTTTGGATTACTAACTATGTTATCATGGATTACGGTACCGGTGCCGTTATGGGTGTGCCTACTCACGATCAGCGCGACTTTGAATTTGCCAAAAAATACGGCATTGATATGAAAGTCGTTATTGCGCCCGAAGATAATCCCGATCTTAAAGTTGAAGATATGGCGGAAGCCTTTGTTGACGAAGGGATCCTGGTTGATTCCGATCGTTTCAACGGTATCAACAATAAAAAAGCCATTGAAGCCATTGCCGATTATCTTGAAGAAACCAAACTCGGCCGGCGTGTCGTTAATTTCCGTTTGCGTGATTGGCTTATTTCCCGTCAGCGTTATTGGGGCGCTCCGATCCCGATTGTTTATTGTGATCATTGCGGAACGGTGCCGGTTCCCGAGGAACAGCTGCCGGTGCTTTTGCCCACGGATGTGGAATTTACCGCCGGCGGTGATTCACCGCTCAAGACCAGCGAAAGCTTCATGGATACGACTTGTCCGATTTGCGGCGGTCATGCCGTGAGAGAAGTCGATACGATGGACACTTTTGTCTGCTCTTCCTGGTATTTCCTGCGTTATACCGATCCCAAAAATGCAGAAGAGGCTTTTAATCGTGAAGTCAGTGATTATTGGATGAATGTCGATCAGTATATCGGTGGTGTGGAACATGCGATCCTTCATCTGATGTATGCCCGCTTTTTCCAAAAGGTCTTTTATGACCTCGGCCTCAGTAAATCGGATGAACCTTTCCGCAATCTCCTGACCCAGGGCATGGTGCTGATGGGCGGATCCAAGATGTCTAAATCCCTGGGTAACGTTGTAAGCCCCGAAGCCATCATCGATAAGTACGGCGCTGATACAGCTCGTCTTTTCATTCTCTTTGCCGCGCCACCCGAAAAGGATCTTGAATGGAATGATGCCGCCGTTGAAGGATGCTACCGCTTTTTGAACCGGATCTGGCGTCTTGTTCTGGCCAACAGTGATATTGAAGGTGACGCATATCAGGTTTCCGATCTGACGAAAGAAGACAAGGATGTGCGACGCAAGATCCACAGCACGATTAAAAAGGTCAGCGAGGATATTAACGATCGTTTTAATTTCAATACCGCAATTTCGGCGATTATGGAACTGAATAATACGCTTGTTGCTTATGCGGAAAATGAAAAGAAAAATAACGCCTTGCTTAAAGAGGGACTTGAAGCCGTTACTGTTTTGCTTTCGCCTTTTGCTCCTCACATTTGCGAAGAATTATGGCAATTGACCGGCCATAAAGTTGCGATTGTCGATTCCCCATGGCCCGAATATGACAAAGATGCTCTTTCCGTTGATGAAGTTGAAATCGTTCTCCAGGTCAACGGTAAACTCAAGGGTAAAGTTATGGCTCCGGCAGGATTGGATCGAGGCGGCCTTGAAGATTTCATTAAAGATGAGGATATGTTCAAAACATTGACTGACGGAAAAAATGTAATTAAAATCGTCTGTGTTCCCAATAAACTTGTGAATATCGTTATTAAAGGGTGATTTCTTTATGGAGATCAAACCGATTTACCTTTTTTACGGAGAAGACCGATATCTTCTCTATAAAGATGTTGCGATCTTTCGTGATTATTTTGCGAGAGACGGTGTCATCGCGGAAGATTTTGACGGAACAAAAGTTTCGCTGGGCAGTATTTTGGCCGCGGCCGGAGAGATACCGCTTTTCGGCGGAAAGCGATTGATTATCGTTGATCGTTCTCCCTGGTTCCGTAAAAGAAAAGATGAAGATGAGGAAGAGTTTCCCGTTTCGGATGAGGGCAATGAGGAATTGATCGCTTATGCCGCTTCGCCCAATACGGATACTTGTCTCGTCTTTGTTGCGAATCGCGTCGATAAACGCATGAAAGCGGTAAAAGCCATCGCGGAATGCGGTACCGTTCGGGAATATGCTTTGAAAAAAAGTTATGAGCTTCCCGATTATATCAGAAAATATGTTAAGCGATATCAAAAAGGGATTTCGGTCAAGGCCATCGATACGCTTTTGGAATACATCGGAGAAGACAGCGGTTTGATCCGCAATGAAATAGATAAGCTGATTCTTTATATTGATGACCGGGATCGGATTGAGGCCGATGATGTTCGTCGTGTCGTCTCCAGATCGGCTGAAGCCACTCTTTTTGAGCTTTCCGATGAAATCGGTGCACGTCATGTAAAACGGGTGCGAAAAGTTGTTTCCGCTATTTTGGAGCGTATGAAGCCCAATGAATACGCCATGTTATTCGGTTACCTTGTCAATTATTTCCGAATATTGATCAAAACAAAGGAACTGGCAGAGAAGCATATTTCCGAAAATATGTTGGCCAAAGAAATCGGTATTCATCCTTATCGCGCTAAAAAAGCTATGGCTGCGGTCAAGCACTACAGCATGAGCGAATTGGCGGAAGCATTTCATGCTTTGCTGGAATGTGATTATAAAGTTAAATCCGGTCAGTGGAGTTACAATGATGCCATTTATATCACGGTTATGAATATTGTTTCGGAATAAATCGCGGAAAATCCGCGATTTTTCTTTTAAAAAAAAGATTGACAAGTTAAGTAATAAATGATATTATATCATCAACCTACATGATAAGTAGTATTAAAAAGTATTTATGAAAGGGGAAAACATGAAAATGGTACATGGAAAAGAAATATTTTGGCGAATGTGTTTTAAACGATGTCCGTATTCTCCGCTTTTATAAAAGTATATTTATATAATATCATCAGAAAGGAAATCATAAAAATGTCCGATTATAAATTTGAAACCATTGCTCTTCATGCCGGTCAGGAATCTCCCGACCCTGCCACTGATGCCCGGGCCGTACCTATTTACGCCACGACTTCCTACGTTTTTAAGGATTCCGCGCAAGCCGCGGGCCGCTTTGCTCTAACTGAACCGGGTAATATCTATACTCGTTTAATGAATCCGACTTCCGATGTATTCGAACAGCGTGTTGCCGCTTTGGAAGGTGGGAAAGCCGCTTTGGCCACTGCATCCGGTTCCGCGGCGATCACCTATGCCATTCAAAATATTGCCCTTGCCGGAGACCATGTTGTTTCATCAACGAATCTTTACGGCGGAACTTACAATCTCTTCGCCAATACGTTAAAAGATCAGGGTTTGTCCGTAACTTTTGTTGATCCTTCCGATCCCCAAAATTTTGCGGCGGCGATCCGGGACAATACCAAAGCGCTTTATGCCGAAACCCTCGGTAATCCCAATTCCGATGTTATTGATTTGGATGCCATTGCCAAGATTGCCCATGATCACGGTATTCCCTTTATTGTTGACAGTACATTTGCCACGCCTTATCTGATTCGTCCCATAGAGCATGGTGCGGATATTGTCGTTCATTCCGCCACAAAATTTATCGGCGGACACGGCACGGTTATGGGCGGTGTCGTTGTGGACGGCGGCAATTTTGATTGGGCGCAAAACGATAAATTCCCGGGCTTGTCTCAGCCGAATCCGTCTTATCATGGTGTGGTTTTTACCGAAGCTGCCGGAGATCTTGCCTACATCGTCAAACTTCGCACCACCCTTATGAGAGATCAGGGTGCTGCAATATCTCCTTTCCATTCTTTCCTTTTGCTCCAGGGGCTGGAAACCCTTTCTCTGCGGGTAGAGCGTCATGTTGAAAATGCCTTGAAAGTTGTTGATTACTTAAACAGCCATGATCAGGTTGAAAAAGTTAATCACCCTTCGTTGACCTCAGGTCGGGAAAAACAATTATATGATCGTTATTTCCCCAACGGTGCCGCGTCGATCTTTACTTTTGAGATTAAAGGGGATGGTGAAACGGCAAAGAAATTTACTGAAAGCCTGCGACTGTTTTCGCTTCTGGCCAATGTCGCCGACGTTAAAAGCCTCGTTATTCATCCGGCGTCGACAACTCATTCCCAGCTGAGTGAAGAAGAACTTCTTGCCTGCGGAATCAAACCGACGACGATTCGTCTTTCCATCGGTACGGAGCATATCGATGATATCATCGCTGATCTTGAACACGGATTTGATTCCGTTAAATCCTGAAAAAAGTATAAGTCCCGAAAGGAGTATATCATGAAAAAAATAGCGACATCCGCGGCTCAGCTCATCGGTCATACGCCGCTTTTGGAATTGATTCATATTGAAAAAAAGGATAATCTTAAGGCAAAAATCGTTGCCAAACTGGAAATGTTCAATCCGGGAGGTTCCGTTAAGGATCGCATTGCCAAAGCCATGATTGATGATGCGGAAGCAACAGGAAAGCTTAAGCCGGATTCGGTAATTATTGAGCCGACATCCGGAAACACAGGCATCGGACTTGCTGCCGTGGCTGCGGCAAAAGGGTATCGCAGTATCATTGTCATGCCGGAAACCATGTCGGTGGAACGCCGTCAATTGATGAAAGCCTACGGCGCCGAAATTGTTTTGAGTGACGGAAGTAAGGGAATGAAAGGGGCCATTGCCAAAGCAAATGAACTTGCGGATGCTACCCCGGACAGTTTTATTCCCGGACAATTCGTCAATGAAGCCAACCCCGCTGCCCATTATGAAACCACGGGGCCTGAAATTTTTGAGGATACCGACGG
>CACXDX010000122.1 GCA_902766525.1 uncultured Bacillota bacterium
CATCCAGCCGTCTTCACCGAAGATCACACCCATCAGGATCCAGCAGCAAAGCGGGCACCAGAAGGAGTACATCGCGTTACAGGTCATCCCCAGCGCGGAGCCGCACATGGAGTTGCCCCAGTACCAGCACATGAAGGAAGTACCGCAGCAGAAACCGGAGAGCAGGAACCAGATGACGGAACTATCGATGAACGCTTTGCCGAGAAGACCGTAAGCTTCGCCGATACCGCCGCCGCCGAAGGCTTTGCCGATGAGAGCAAGGATGAAGAGAACAATGACAATGTTCCCGAGAGAGGATGTGATTTCACGAATGGTGATACCGACCTGAGAGTCCATCATGCAGACGCCGTAACCGCCGAGAGAACCTTCAATACCCCAGCCGAGAGCTGCGAGAAATGCGATCAGCATGCCAAAGAACGCGGTGAGGTTTTCAACGTCAAAGGTCGTACCGGAGAGGACGAGACCGGCGGCGAAGCAGATGATGATACCGCAGATCATGCGGAAGTTCAGTTCCTGTTTTAAGAACACACGGCCGATGATGGCGCCGATCGCCGCACAGAGCGAGGTGATCGCGGCAACGATGGGACCGGACATGGTCAGGGCAATAACATAAGCGGTGTTGGCAATGGGACCGCCGATCATGGCGACACCGACCATCAGTGCACCGGGTCTGGTTTTGAAGCAACGGAAAACATCTCCGAGGCAGCCGCGGATCGCGGCCATGATCATCATCGTGATCGCACCCATCGTATCATTGACGGCGCAGCCGATGCAGCCAAGGACATAGATACCGACGAAAGAGGCGGCGAAAACTTCATCACCGTACCATTCGCCCCAGATACCGACGGCCATGCCTCTGGTAATAAAGGCCGTGTACAAACCATAGAGCATACCGGAGAAAATAGCGATGCCGACACCCTTCCAGAAGTAAGATCTTTTCTCGGCTTTGTACTTTTGTTTAGCCAAGCTTTGAGTGTTAACTCCCATTTTTAACAATCCCTTCTTTCTTCTTTTTTTACAACAAATGTATAATTTCTTTCCCATGGGCGATCTCAATATAGCACAAAAACAAACATCTGTACAACAAAAAAAGGTTATGATGTCTATTTAAAAAAATCATCGCATAACTCTTTCTCAATTCGACTGTTTTTAGTATAATAATTAAAAGGAAAAAAATCTTAATCAAAAATCAGGAGATGTGTTTTTTTAAGAATTTTTTTAAGAAACTATTTTACAACGTGAAAATCTGATATAATAAGCTGAGCGGATCATAAAAAAAAGAAAGAGGCATTCGAATGGATATTAACAGCATACGTTACTTTCTTGCCGCTGCGGAACATTTGAATTTCACAAAAGCGGCGCAATACTGCTATATCACTCAAACCGCCATGAGCTCGTCCATTGCCAAAATGGAAAAAGAACTCGGTGTTACCCTTTTCATCCGTTCCAATAAAAAAGTCGAACTGACAAAAGCCGGCGAAGTTTTTTACAAACAAGCCCGCGAAATCATAGAGGCGTATAACAACACCATTTATCGGGTTCAGGACGTGGAAAAATCCTTCACCAAACAGCTGACCGTTATCTTCCCCGATTTTTCCAACGCCGATCTGTTCGCCCCCATCATTCATGATTTTCGTAAAAACAACCCGGAGGCAACCGTTGACCCAGTTATAATGAAACTAAAATACTTCCCTTCGTATATTCTGCAAAATAACAATGCCATTGCCGTGGGATGGCCGATAGACAAGCTGTTAACGTCGGAATTTGAAAACGCGATCGTTTCCACTTATTCGGAACGGGTTCTCATGGGGAAATACCATCCTCTGGCCGAGCATGAAAGCATCTCCCCGGAAGAGATCCGCAAAGAAACCTGCGCTTATCTTTCCCCCGAATTTTTCCCCGAGAAACACAAGCAAGAGCTTAAAATATGGAAAAAATACGGCATCACTCCCTCCGCTATCGAATATCATGAAACGATGGAAGACCTCTTTATGGCGCTCTTATACAAGAATCAGATCTCCATCGATCTGCCCTTTTATTCGAAAACCGCTTCAAACGGCATCATTTCAAAACCGATCAGCAGTGAAAAACCTATTTTGATGCCGCTCCGTATCTACTATAAAAAAGGTTATATGACTCCCCTGATCCAACAATTTATCGAGAAAGCGCGAGCCATGTTATAAAAACATATTTCCGGACGATAAATATAGATAAATATAAAAGAGGGCCCTCTTAAAAGAGGGTCCTCTTTTCTTAATTATTATGACGGTGATCCGATCATTACCGTTTCAGACGCTTATCCGAGTGGATGGCCCAGCGGTCGCCCACCGACTGAAATATCTGAACGAGAATGATCAGCAGAATGACCGCGACAAACATGATCAGATACTGATAACGATAGTAGCCGTAATTGATGGCGATTTTCCCCAAACCACCGCCGCCGATGATCCCGCTCATGGCGGAATAACCGAGGATCGTGGTAATGGCGATGGTGAAATTGGAGATCAAAGAGGGCACGCTTTCGGGGATCATCACCTTCATAATGATCTGAAAAGGCGAAGCGCCCATGCTCTGTGCCGCTTCGATGATATTGGGATCCAGTTCTCTCAAACTGCTTTCAACCAACCGGGCCACAAAGGGAAAGGCCGCGATGACCAGAGGAACAATGGAAGCGACCGTACCGACGGTGGTGCCGACGATCAAGCGCGTCAGAGGAAAAACTAGGATCATCAGAATCAAAAACGGCACGGAACGCAGCAGGTTGATGACGACGCCCAACACCGACATCACGCCGCGGGGCAGAGGCAAAACACCGTTCTTATCACCGGCCACAAGCAAAACACCGAGAGGTAAACCGATGATGATGGCAAAGGCCGTGGAGAGGATCGTTACATATACCGTTTCCCAAACGGCGAGGGGAAATTCATTGAGCAGGATCGGCATGGCATCCTGAAGCGCCTCAAAGGAAAATGTTCCGTCAAACATCGTTTTTCACCTCCTCGACAACGATTTCGCCGGCTTTTTGCAGATAATCACAGACCTTGGCAACGGCTTCCTCGCCGCCGTCAACACCGAGCAGCATATTGCCGAAAACCTTATCTCCGATGCAGCGGGTAGAAGCTGAAAGGATGTTCGCCGCGATACCCACGTCCACCGCCATCTGTGTGATCAGCGGCTTCGTCGTGGCCTCGGCGCCGTTGAAGACAACGCGCAGCCGGCGCTCGTCTCCCGACTCTTCGGGAACAATGATTTCATTCCCTTCGGGGAAGACCAGGCGGCGGGCGGCAGCCGATCTGGGATTGGCAAAAACGGAACCGACTTCGCCCTCTTCCACCACGACGCCTTCGTCGAGAATGGCGACGCGTTCGCAAACTTCCTCAATAACACTCATTTGGTGCGTGATGATGATCACCGTGATACCGAAGTTCCTGTTGATCTCACGGATTAATTTTAAAATAGAATGGGTCGTTTTCGGATCCAGCGCGCTGGTGGCCTCGTCGCAGAGAAGCACCTCGGGCTCGGTGGCCAGCGCGCGGGCAATGGCCACACGCTGTTTTTGACCGCCGGAAAGCTGAGCGGGATAGGAATTGGCCTTATCGGGAAGGCCCACGGTTTCCAGTAATTCCATCGCTTTTTTTTTGGCTTCGGCCCGGTTCATTCCGGCCAGTTCCAAAGGGAAACATACATTTTTCAGACAGGTTCGCTGCATCAAAAGGTTGAATCCCTGAAAGATCATGGTGATATTGCGGCGTATCCGGCGAAGCTCGTTTTCGGACAAAGCGCCGATATCCCGATCGTCAATGATCACACTGCCCTCGGTGGGGCGTTCCAGCATATTGATGCAGCGCACGAGCGTGCTTTTGCCGGCTCCGCTCATGCCGATGATTCCGTATATTTCTCCGTTCCGGATCGTCAGATTCACATCCTTTAAAGCTTCGACTTTACCGTCCGCCGTTACAAAGGACTTGGAAAGATGTTTCAACTCGATCATCCGGTGTCACCTCCGACGTGTTGCCTGTTTTCAATAATGACGACGCCGGTCTTGTCGACCGGCGTCGCTGTGTACCGATTTATATTATACGTGTTTTATTTGATCGCGTCAAGAGAATCCTGCTTGCCGCCGTAGAATCCCATCGGTTCCACATGAATGGCCGCAGCGGAGACGATGTGCGTACCGTTTTCCGCGTTGAAGTCATCGAGATAGGGAAGATGCTGGAAGTAATTGGCGTCGAATTCGCCGCTTTCGACGACATTGTTGGGCTGAACATAATCGGTGAATTCGGTCACCTTCAAGGTGATATCTTTTTCCGCCAGAATTTCGGCGACGACGGCGAGGATCTCGGCGTGAGGTGTGGGAGAAGCGGCCACACTGATGGTGGTTCCGGCAAGAGCGTCATAATCGACGGATTCGTCAAAACCGTCTCCGGGTTCTTCAACGACACTGACGACGGCGCCGTCATAGCTGTCGTTGATGAAATCGGCAACCTTTTTGCTTTCAAGGGCGGCGACAAGCGCCTTGATGGTGTCGCTGTTTTCATTCCCCTCCTTCACGGCAAGGATATTGCTGTAAGCCGAAGAAGAACCTTCAATGGCAAGGGAATCGGCGGTGGGATTGATACCGGCTTCAATGGCATAATTGGAATTGATTACGGCATAGTCCACGTCCTGAAGAACGTTGGGGATCTGAGCGGCTTCAACTTCGTTGAAGGTCAGATTGTAGGGGTTGTCCGTGATGTCGTTGACGGTGGCGGTGATCCCGGCTTCTTCATCAAGGGTAATATAACCCAGTTCCTGGAGAAGAAGGAGCGCGCGGGCTTCATTGGTCGTGTCGTTGGGAATGGCGACGCTGAGTTCGGCGGCGGCTTCTTCATCACTGCCGCCGCAGGCTGTGAGACCGCAGACAGCGCCGAGGCAAAGCGCCAGGGTTAAAATAAGGACGAGTGCTTTCTTCATTGGTTTTTTTCTCCTTTTATTTTTTCTTCGTTTTATTATATATAAATTTTATTATCCTAAATCTCCGTACATGCTAAATCATATCACGAAAATCAAAAAAAAACAAGAAAAACCTTCTTCCTCTCTGTTTTTTTGACATCGGCAAAATAAAACCAGGCAACCGTTTCACCGGTTATTTCCAAAAAGAAACGATGTTGTCTCCGTCGCGCTTTTAGCGATTTTTAAAAGACATCAGGAAAAATTTCCGTCCCATAAAAAAATAAAAAAAGCAGATACTTTTTTTAGAACATAAAAGAGACGGTGATCTTATGGAAAAAACAATCGCGCCGTCGATCTTTTTTCTGATCGGCGGCGGCCTTTACTGTCTTCTGGAAATTGCGTGGCGGGGACAAAGTCATTGGACCATGTTTATCATCGGCGGGCTTTGTTTTCTTATTTTATATGCGATCAATCACAAACTCAAAAACAGCTGTTCCGTTTTTCTGCGCTGTCTCACGGGAGCGACAGCGATCACCGCCGTGGAATTCATCAGCGGCTGCGTTTTCAATTTACGTCTTTCCTGGCATATCTGGGATTACAGTAACGCGCCCTTCAATCTGCTGGGACAGATCTGCTTAAAATACTGCATTTTCTGGTTCCTGCTGACACTGCCGATCGTTCTCTTCGGAGATCATCTCATGTTCGCCATCAAAAAGCTATTGCGCCGCTTTACGCTTCATTAAAATAAAAATAAGCATTGGCGAGAGCGGCATATTCCTCAAAGGAAAGAGTCTCTCCCCGGCGTTTGCCGTCAATACCGCATTGTGCCAGCAGCAACGAAACATCTTCCTTTTTTTCAAACAGATCACTGTTTTTCAAAGCGTTTGACAGCGTTTTGCGGCGCTGGGCAAATCCGGCTTTCACAAATCTGCGGAAAATCCGGCGATCCTTCACCTCAAAAGGCGGACAAACCCGTTTTTTCAGACGGAGCACCGCCGAATCAACATTGGGACGGGGATAAAAGGATGCCGCCGGAACGGTGAAAAGGATCTCGGCATCGGCGTCGTAAGCGGTCATCAGCGTCAAAACGCCGTAGTCCTTGCCGCCGGGAGAGGCAACGATACGCTCCGCGACTTCCTTTTGCACCATGATCACCATTTCTTCCCACGCATCTTTCTGCTCCAAAAAAGAAAAAAGCAGCGGGGTAGTGATATAGTAGGGCAGATTGGCCACGATCTTAAAGGGACGGACAAAGCCTCTGCGGGCGGGAGCATCCGCCAGCTCCGACATGGATAATTTAAGGGCATCCCCCTCGACGATACGAACTTTATCGTTTTCGGCGAAGATATCCTCTAATATTCGGCAGAGGGAAGCATCCAACTCAACACTGGTGACATCGCCGAAGGCAGCACTGAGTTTTTCCGTCAGGAAACCCATGCCGGGTCCGATCTCCAAAACTTTATCTTCGGGATCGGGAGATGCTCCCGCGACGATGCGGTCGAGTATCGCTTCGTCGATCAAAAAGTTCTGGCCCAAACTCTTATCAAAACGAAAATGATATTTGTTCATCCACACGCTGATACGCGTCTCATAAGAAAAATTTTTCATGACGTCATTATAGCACAGTTTCTCTTAAGGAGCAACACCGAAGCCCTTCATTCAAACGCGGATCACCTTCTTATCGATACGGGGATACCCCCGGCGAAAGCATCCTCTCGTTTCGATGCCGCCGATACCCGATTCTCCGCTGACGGTAACGGAGATCGCGTCTTCCACCGATACCACCTCTTTGATCGAGGTAAAAGCCAACCGTTCAATGAGCAGCACCGGATCGCATACGTGAATGAACACCCTGCGCGGAGATGACGCGTAATTCGCGCCGGCGCGGATCAGTTCTTCGTAACAGCTCTGACATGCCCCGGCGAAAATGATCAGCGCGTCACGATCCGGCTGATACTGCCGGGCACGTCGTACCGCTTCGACAAAATAAAAGGACGTGCGGTAATGATCGAGATTGCGCTGATCCGCGGTATTTTTCAGCAAACTGTCATGGCCGGTCAGAACAAGGATCTCCGGGCGGTAGCGCTCCAGATAGTAGGAAACGGCATCAGCCTGATCCCGTTCGGGGACGGCAAGACCGACATGGGGAATCCCCAGTTTCTCATAACCTTCAACGGATTTCTCCAGATATTCCTTATCACCGTCGAGATGGAGCACCATCCCGGGATAATCAAAGCCACCTCTCTCCTTTGATCCCGCCGAAAAGCGGTCTTCCCCCGATTTGAGAGAAGAGAAGAGATGCTCCATCGACATAAAACGATCCGCCGCCTTTTTCTCCGCCGCTCTCAGATCCGTCAGCGGGGAATCGGCGATCAGCCGCACCTCCACACCTTTTAAAACCGCCGCGGGAACATCATTTTCATCCCGGAAAATCTGTTTGACCCGAAAAACAACATCCTCTTGATAAGAGCGCCTTGCGACAAAATCCCCACACTTTACCGTCATACGTTTTCTCCTTTGCTCTTGGATTACAATCATTTTATGAGAAAACGGTTCCCGGTGTCACCCCGGGAAAAAGGAGCTTTTAGCACAGATCTTCGGCGGTCAACGCAAAATTTTTTCTTTTTTATATATAGGGGCTTTTCATCCTTGTCCTTTTTTGGTATAATATTTGTGATTAGTTGTAAAAAATGCGTATTACGCGTTGTTCATATCGAGATAAAAAGACACCCTGCGCATTCAAGGGGGAAAACGGATTTGTCTAAATTAATTATTCGAGGCGGAAAACCCTTATCGGGCTCAGTGAAGATTAACGGCGCGAAAAACTCCGCCGTCGCCGTAATCGCCGCCGCAATACTGTGTAAAGGTACGACCGTTCTGGAAAACGTACCTCAAATCAGTGATGTGAAAATACTGTTCCATATCATGGAAAAACTCGGCGTGGAGATCAAATGGCTCGAAGAAGATGTCGTGTCCATTTTTGCCGGCGATGATATCGAAACCGACGCGATCTACGAAGAAGTCAGCAGTTTACGCGCGTCCAATCTGCTTTTAGGTTCTCTGCTCGGACGTTTCGGCAAAGCGGCTGTGGCGCTGCCCGGCGGATGTGACCTGGGAGCGAGACCGATGGATCTGCATATCAAAGGCTTCACCCGTTTGGGCGCCGACGCCCAATTCGTCGACGATCGCTATATCGAAGCCAAGGTAAAAGATCATCTTCAGGGCGCCGTTATCTATCTGGACTTTCCCAGTGTCGGCGCGACGGAAAACATCATGATGGCCGCGGCCGTCGCCGAAGGACAGACCATCATTGAAAATGTCGCCAAAGAACCGGAAATCGTCGATCTCGCCAATTTCCTCAACAATGCCGGCGCCAAAATCCGCGGCGCGGGCACGGATATCATTCGTATCGACGGCGTGAAATCTTTGCGAGGATGCCGTCACGGGATCATTCCGGACCGCATCGAAGCCGGTACTTTCCTGTCCATCGCCGCCGTGACCGGCAGTAAACTGCGTTTGGAAAACGTTATTTCCGCGCACCTGAAGCCGGTGATCGCGAAGATGAGGGAAACCGGCACGGATATCCGCTGCTCCGGCAGTAATATGTATGTTTCCGGCCCGGAGAAATTAAAGGCCGTTTCCATTCAGACGCTGGCTCATCCCGGCTTTCCCACCGACATGCAGCCTCAGATGATGGCCATGGCCGCTTTGGCCAACGGCACCAGTGTCATCGTGGAAAA
Organism: uncultured Bacillota bacterium; assembly: GCA_902766525.1. Lineage (GTDB taxonomy): Bacteria > Bacillota > Dehalobacteriia > UBA7702 > UBA7702 > UBA7702. The sequence goes on from CACXDX010000122.1 coordinate 8,673, forward strand.
TATTTTTGAAAAAAGAATGAAAGCCGCCGCCGAGCTGAATAAAATGGGCGCCGATATCACCATCGACGGCAAAACCGCCGTCATCAAAGGCGTCGACAAGCTCCACGGAGCCGTCGTTGAAACCCACGATTTACGAGCCGGCGCCGCGCTCGTCGCCGCCGCGCTCGCCGCGGAAGGCGAAACCGTCGTGGAACGTCTCAGCCTCATTGACCGCGGTTACTATCATATCGCCGATAAACTGACTCAAATCGGCGGTGACGTCGAAAGGATCGACGAATGATCTCCTTTGCATCTTTGTTCAGCAGCTCAAAAGGCAATTCTATTTTTGTCTCTTCGGGGAAAACAAAAATTCTGATCGACGCGGGGATCCCCCTTTGCCAGCTTGAGGAAGCTTTGGCAAACATCGGGGAAGATCCCGCGGAAATATCCGCTCTGCTCATCACCCATGAGCATATGGATCACAGCAAATGCGCCGGGAGTTTCTCCCGGCGTTATGACGTTCCGATCTACGCCGCACCGAAATTATGGGAAAAATTTCACGGATTCGGTAATATTAGTGAACGAAATCAGAGAAAATATGATTACGGTATGACCATCGGTGATTTTTCCTTTGATTTCTTCAAAACCTTTCACGACGCGATCCAGCCCATCGGTCTGATCATTACCGCCGGAGAGACAAAACTCGGCATTTGCACCGATACGGGCGTCGTTACACCGCGCATCATCGAAATGCTGACCAACGTTGACGCTCTCATTTTCGAATCCAATCACGATCCCATCATGCTCCGCAAAAGCCGCTACGCGCCGGCGCTCAAAGCGAGAATCGCCGGTAAAAACGGACACCTCTCCAATGATGACGCCGTAAAAGCTTTAAAGCAGATCATCGGCCCCGCTACCAAGGAGATCCTGCTCGCGCATTTGAGCGAAGAAAACAACAAACCGGAGCTCGCTTACGATCATGTTCTGGAAGGATTAAAAGAAATAGGGATGGCGGAATCCGTCTCCCTCCGGGTCGCTCCCGCGCGTCATACCTCAAATATCATAACAATCCCATGATAACGAGGTGGACTGATGAAAAACAAAAAGATCCGCAGCATCCTGCAGACCGCAGCCATGCTCATCGCCGCCGCTTTCATCGGCGGCGTTTTTGCGCTTTCCCTGCAGCCCGGTGCTGAAAATGCCGGAGTTGACGATGAAAGCACTCCCCGAATCCAAGAACATGCTCCCGATCAAAACGATGAGGGTATCGCCGCCTCCCGGCGCATTCTCCCTTCGGTGGTGGGGATCCGCTGTTCCGGAACGGAGGAAAATCTCAACGCAGCCTTCGAAAGTACCGGCAGCGGCGTCATCCTTGACGAAAGGGGCTATATCATCACCAATCATCACGTTATTGAAAGCAGCGAAAAGATCAGCGTCATTTTTTCCGACGACAGCGAAGCGGATGCCACACTTATCGGCAGCGATGTCCGCACCGATCTGGCTTTGCTGAAAACAGAAAAAACCGGGCTCATCGCCGCTTCTTTCAATGAAGAAAAAGTCAGCGTCGGAACAACGGTTTATGCCGTCGGAGATCCCGCCGGCAGAGATTTTGCCGGCACGGTCACACGGGGCATCGTCAGCGGTATCGACCGCACGCTGATCACCGATGACGGAGCATCCTTTCCTCTGATCCAAACCGACGCCGCCATCAATCCCGGTAATTCCGGCGGTCCTCTTTGTAATGAAAGCGGGGAGGTCATTGCCATCAATACGATAAAAATCAGTGAGATCGGCTTTGAAGGTATGGGTTTCGCCATTCCGGTTCCCATTGTTAAAGAGATCGCCGCGGAACTCCTCGATCACGGTGAGATCCGGCGCGGGGCATTAGGCGTTTATCTGGCGGCAACGGTTGACAAATCCTTCGCCGCCGAGTATAATACCGGCATCGACTACGGTGTTGTCATCATCCCTCAGGAGGGCTCCGCCGCGGAAAAAGCAGGTTTGAAAGCATTCGACATCATCACCGCAATCAACGGCGAAATCGTCAGAGACATTGCCTCACTGCAGCAGAAAATCTTCTCTCTTCATATCGGGGACAGCGTTATCGTCAGGATCCGGCGCGATAACGCGATGAAAGAATATCCTGTCATTCTGGAGGAATTAAACGATCAATGAAGATAAGGATCCTTGCCATCGGCAAATTAAAAGAAAAATATTGGAAAGACGCCGTCGCCGAATATAAAAAAAGGCTCGGCCCCTATACCAAATTGGAAATCCTGGAAGGCCCGGAAGTCAATGCTCCGGCGGATATCGGCGAAAAAGAACGGCTGCGGCTTCTGAAAAAAGAAGGTCTTTTTTTCTCCTCAAAAATCAGGGAGGACGACTGCAACATCGCCCTCGATATGAAAGGAACGATGATAACCTCCGAGGATCTTGCCGATATCATTTGGGAACAGGGGTTGATGAAAGGAAAAACCATCAATTTCCTGATCGGCGGCTCCCTCGGCATGGATCCCGAAATCATCAAAAAATGCCGCTGCTCCGTTGCTTTCGGGCGTGCCACTTTTCCCCATCAAATGATCCGGGTTTTTTTAACGGAACAGATCTACCGCGGTTTTAAAATCATTCGCGGAGAACCGTATCACAAATAAAACAGAAACGACGAAAGGAAAACGCCATGAAGGAAAAAACCGACAATGCCTCGTTTATCGCTTTGGCCGCCGCCGTGATGTCCGTCATCACGATCTTCGGCGGCGCCACGGTCTTTCTCGGCGTTTTTTTCGCCCTGTTCGCCATTGTTGCCGCCGCCCGCGGAAAAAGAAAGAGCCCGACTAAAACGGCACGGCGAATATTGATCTTCTCGGTTTTCGGCATTGTGCTGTCGTCAGCCGTATCCGTTCTCTTCCTTTTCCTTTTCTTCTCTTCATCGCTTTCTCTTCCCGAAATCGACTTCGACACAACAAGATTTTATGAATGGACCAAAGAACTGATCATTCGCTTCATCAACAAAATATAAAAAAAAGAACGGTTTGTGCAATAACAAACCGTTTCTTTTTTAAAGTTGTTTTATTTACTCAAGCACATAGACGGATACGTATTTAACGCCCCATTCTCTGCACTCTGCATCGGAACCGAGAAAGACATCGACCCGATTTCCTTTGATCAAACCGCCGGTATCCTCGGCGACACAATAGCCGTACCCTTCCACATAGAGCTTCGTTCCCAACGGTATTACATTGGGATCCACGGCAACGGCGCCGACCCGGGATAACGTTCCGCTCTTCGTAAGCGATCCGGGTTCTTCATGATAAGCTGTCGCTTTCATGGTGATGACCTTCGAAGCGGCCATACCATTGGGCGCGATTTGGTCGGAAGCAGTAGATTTTTCATCTTCACTTTGTTTCTGCGGTTTTTCAATGTTCTCCTCTTCTTGTTCTTTGGGAGCCGAAATACCGACACCGACGGCAACGATCTTGGCAACGGGTTCTTCGATCTCCGTATCGACCAATTCTTCGCTGTATACTTCGCCGTCATAATACGTCACACGATAGGTATCGCTTCTCAGCCCGGTTTTACCGTTCTGAAGCACAATACTATCGCCGGAAACAATCGTGCTGTCCTTTTTTGTTTCTACGGAATATGCCAACTCTGTTTCTCGTACTTCATTTTTGATGATCACCCGATGAACGTCAATGACAAGACCGTCACCGGCGGGACTGTCCAGAGAAGGTTCTACCAGATCGTTTTCAGCCAAAGAGATATTGGCATGCTCGAGCACATCGCCTACATTCTGAGCGGGAGCGGTTATCTCAAGCACTTCTCCGTCAACATTCACCTTATAATCGGCAATAACGGAAACCGTGATATCCTGTCCGTCATGGAGCGCGGAATCCAAATCCACACTGCTGTCGGCGATCTTGTCGATAACGATATCCTGCTCTTCCAAAAAGTCGGAGACATTTCTGGCGTATGTCTTGACCGTGACCTCATTGCCGTTTACGACCAACGAGATCTCTTTTTCCTCATAAACAATCCACGCTCCGCAGATCAAGCCGATGATAAGAACGGCCGCAAGGGAGCAAAGGGTGATACATATTTTTCGGGAATTGAAAATTCGGGAACAAATTTTCTTTGTTGACATATACACCTCCTTCCAACTTCGAATAAACTATATCATAACGCCCGGGGAAAAGTCAAATTTTTCTGAGTAAAGAATCACCTGCTATATGATAATCGCATTTAAGGATAAAAAGTTTTTTTAAAAAACTATATTAAGCATATTTTCCTAAACATCCTGCTATAAATAGGTCATATGGTCGCAATAAGCAAAAAAGAAGAAATAATCAAGCAAAATTATTTAAAAAAATCAAAAAACGAAAATCTCCTGCTCAGAGAGTTGACGCTTCTTGCGGATAAAAAACGGCATCGACAAAATTCGTTTTATTTTTCATAAAAATCCATTATGTGGATATTTATGCATCTATAGAAATGCTTTTTTCGACATATTCATACATTGCCGCCGCACCCCGCTCAAAAACGCTCATATCACCCCTGCAACACAAGGCAAAAACAGAAAAAAGTCAGTTTCGGAGAACAACCTTTTTCTCCCCGAACCGGTTTCGTTTTTCCTCATTGCTTTTTGTTGTCCGCAAGGTTTATAATATCATTATATATTATATTAACCGCTTCACGGGGGAACAAGGATGACAACGGCAACCGTCAAGAATCAAAGTAAAAAAGGAGATATTCTCTGCCTGATTTCGGCTTTTTGTTACGCGCTGGGTCCGATCATCGGCAAAAGTCTGTTTCATATCGGACTTCCCTGGCAGGTCGTAGCTCCGCTCCGGGGCATGATCCCCGGTGTTCTGATCTTTATTTACGGTCTGTTCTTCGCAAAACAGGTTTTTAAGATCAAAAAAGAGCACTTGAAATGGTTCCTTCTCAACGGCTTCAGTTTCGGTTTCATTTCCATCTGCAATTATTGTTCGATCTATTATATCAACGCCTCGGTGGCAACGGTACTGCTTTATACCTTGCCGGTCTTCACCGTCATCCTCAGCCGGTTCATGCTGAAGGAAAAATTTACGGTCACAAAGACCATCGCCACCACCCTTGTTTTCATCGGCATCGTCTGCATCATCAATCTTCAGGATGTGGACGCCATTGCCGCTCAGCCCGATCTTTATATCATGGGCATTCCCTCGGTCGTTTTCGGCATCATCATCGGCTTGATGAGCGGCATCCTGAGCGCGTTTTATACGATCTTCACCCGTAAACTCAATGAATATTACGACGGCTGGACCGTCAATTCCTGGTGTTATTTCATCGGCTTCATCGTCTTTTTCTGCGTCGGCGTCAAGCCCATCGTCACATTTTCCTGGGAACCGCTGACCATGTTCTTTGTCTTTGTCATGTCTCTGATCGGGCTGGCGGCCTATTCCCTCTATTCCATCAGTATGCATTATATCGACGCCGGGAAAGCCAGCCTCCTCGTAACGCTGGATCCTGCGATGAGCGTCACAATGGCCGTCCTGATCCTGCACGAAAAGCTTTCCGTCATTCAGCTCATCGGCTGTTTTCTCGTTGCCGCCGGCATCCTTTATATGGAAAAAGGCAAAGAATGGACGGATAAACTCAAACAGAAAAGACATAAAGAGATACGATCATGACAAAACACCGTGACACCATCGAAAAAGGAAGATCCATATCGGGGAAGGGACTTTTTTTCGTTCTCTCCTCCGGTCTCGTTTGGGCTGTCGCCGGCATCATTACCAAGGCATTGTTCAATGTCGGCACAACGCCGCTGCCGATGATCCTCTCCAGAAATACCTGCGGTGCCCTTTGCCTCGGCATTTTTCTTTTCTTTTACAACCGCTCCCTGTTTAAAGTCGCCAAAGAGGATATCAAAACGCTTCTCGTCTGCTGCCTTGTGATGTTCGTCTACTCCGCGGCTTATTTTTTCAGCATCCTCTATATGAATGTTTCCATCGCCGTGGTTCTGCTCTATCTGTATCCCACCATTGTCGCAATCGCCTCTGTTTTTATTTTCCGTGAACGGCTGACGCCGAAGATCATTACGGCTTTGGCGCTGGCCCTTGCCGGTCTGCTGCTGACCGTCAACTTTTTCGGCGAAGGCTTGGGCAGGGTCTCTCTGCCCGG
>CACXDX010000123.1 GCA_902766525.1 uncultured Bacillota bacterium
AGTCGAAAGACCTTTATCAATTTTTAAGGAGGTTGAAAAGGTGTCAACAGGTATTGTAAAAGAAGTTATGGGCGCCGTTGTCGACATTGCGTTCCCGGCCGGCCAATTGCCTGACATTTACAATGCTCTTAAGATCCAGAGTGAAAATCAGGACAACGAAGAATCCAGAAAAGTCGGCTTGAATCTCACTCTCGAAACGATGCAGCATTTGGGCAATGATACGGTTCGTGCCGTTGCTCTTTCTTCCACTGACGGTTTGCAGCGCGGTATTAAAGTCGAAGATACCGGCGCTCCGATCGCCATCAGTGTAGGGGAAAAGACGCTCGGCCGCATGTTTAACGTTACCGGCGATCCGATCGATGGGCTTCCTCCGGTAGAAACCGATGTTAAGCTCCCGATTCATAGAGAAGCCCCGCCCTTTGAAGATTTGGAACCCTCCACCGAAATGCTGGAAACAGGGATTAAAGTCGTTGACTTGCTCGCTCCCTATTCCAAAGGTGGTAAGATTGGTCTGTTCGGTGGTGCCGGCGTCGGCAAAACCGTTCTGATCATGGAACTCATTCGTAACATCGCTTACGAACACGGCGGCTATTCCGTTTTCTCCGGCGTTGGTGAACGTACCCGTGAAGGGAACGACCTCTACAACGAAATGAAAGAAAGCGGCGTTATTGAAAAGACCGCCATGGTTTTCGGTCAGATGAATGAACCCCCCGGGGCTCGTCTTCGTATCGGTCTTACCGGTCTGACCTTGGCAGAATATTTCCGTGACGTTTCCGGTCAGGACGTTCTGCTCTTTATCGACAACATTTTCCGTTTCACCCAGGCCGGTTCCGAAGTTTCGGCCCTCCTCGGCCGTATGCCTTCCGCCGTCGGTTACCAGCCGACGCTGGCCTCTGAAATGGGCGAACTGCAGGAAAGAATTACCTCCACCAAGAAGGGCTCCATTACATCGGTTCAGGCCATTTATGTCCCCGCCGATGACTTGACGGACCCCGCTCCGGCAACGGCCTTTACTCACTTGGATGCGAAAACCGTTCTTTCCCGTAAAATCGCGGAACTCGGGATCTATCCCGCGGTCGACCCGCTGGATTCCTCCTCCCGAATCCTTGAACCTCAGGTTGTCGGTGATGAACACTACAGCACCGCCCGTGCGGTCCAAAGCGTACTCCAGACTTACAACGAATTACAGGATATTATCGCCATCTTGGGTATGGACGAACTCTCCGACGAACAGAAACTGATCGTTGCCAGAGCCAGAAAGATCCAGAGATTCCTGTCCCAGCCGTTCCACGTTGCCGAACAGTTTACCGGTATGCCCGGTAAATACGTTCCGCTCAAAGAAACCATCCGCGGTTTCCAGGAAATTCTCGATGGGAAACATGATGATCTTCCTGAACAGGCCTTCCTGATGGTCGGTACCATTGAAGAAGTGGTAGAAAAGGCGAAACAACTCGAAGGAAGTGAATAATTATGTCAGATAACCGTATCTCTTTAGATATAGTCACTCCCGAAAAAAATGTTTATTCGGCTGACGTATATTATTTCCATATCCCGACGACTTCCGGAACCATCGGCGTCTATCCCCGTCATATGCCTATCGTGACCGGTCTCGATATCGGTGAGATCAGCATTGACGACGGCAGCGGCACGAAAGAGTCCCTTTTTGTCGGTGGCGGTTTCCTTGAAGTTGACGGAAGCAAAGCCGTCGTTTTGGCCAAATCCGCTGAAAAAAAAGAGGATATTGATATCGAGAGAGCTGAAGCCGCGAAGGAAAGAGCGGAAAAACGCCTTGCCGAGCGTACGGAAGATCTCGATGTCGACCGCGCCGAAGCCGCTCTGAAAAGAGCGCTCCAACGTCTGAAGATTGCGAAAAACCTTTGATTTTCCGGTCATTCGCAGCATGAAGAAAAGACCCGATCCTTTCTGGGGATCGGGTCTTTTTCGGTCTTGTTTTATCCGCTCGGCCTTGAAAAAATGAGTGATATATGATATATTTTTCGAAACGGCATCATAAAAAATGTTTGTTGAAAAGCATTTATTAAAACAGGTGAAAAAAATGAGAAAAGAAAGAGAAGAATATCTGGAAATAATGCGCCGGCTCGACGGGGACTGGCCCGGCCGCGCGGCGGCAAAAAAGTACGTGCATGATTCCGATTGCTATATCTACGGACTGCCGGCGCCTTTTTCTTTTGTTCCGGCCTTTTATACCGATGAGGAGCTGGCTTTTTTCTCCGGCGTCTGTGAAATGACCCATCGTATTTTGGCCAAGGTGATCGCTTATTATGTGCAAAATGAAGCGTATCGGCAGCTTTTCGCTTTCCCCGCCGATGTGGAGCGGCTGATCATGCTGCCCTGCAATTACGAGGAAATGCTGCCGATGGCCCGGTTTGATTTCTTTCTCAACGAGGAAGACCGCTCTTTCAAATTCTGTGAGTTTAATGCGGACGGCGCCGCCGCGATGTCCCGCACGAAGATCGGCTGCGAAGCGCTGACGTTATCCGAAACCTTCCGCGGTTTTTCAAAAAAGCATCCCGTGGAGGAATTCGAAATGTTTGATTCCTGGGTCGATGCTTTTCTGAAAACGTATCGCAGTGATAAAAATGCTGTGGAAAAGCCGAATATATTGATTACCGATTTCAGCGAAAGCGTGACCATGAGCGATGTCACCCGCTATCTGTCCGCTTTCAACAAAAGGGGGCTGAAGGCTCGTTTTGTCGACATAGAGGATCTTGCTTATGATGAAAGAGGCCTCTTTGATCCCGTTGACGGCCTTGTTTTCCGGGCTGTTTACCGCCGTGCCGTGACCAGTGACGTCTTTGCCCATATGGATCGGTGCAAAGCGCTGATCGACGCCGTTGCCGCGGAAAAAGTCTGTTTGATCGGTCATTTCCGCACGACCGTGGTTCATTCCAAAATGATCAACGTCGCTTTATTGGATCCCATGACGAAAGCGATTTTGAGTGAGGAGGAATGGCGTTTCGTCCTCGAGCATGTTCTGCCGGCCTACCGTTTGCAAAGCGATACCGCCGATCTCGATCTTGAGGCGGTGAAAAATCGTAAAGATGATTGGATCATCAAGCCCGAAGACGACTATGATTCTCACGGTGTTTACGC
>CACXDX010000124.1 GCA_902766525.1 uncultured Bacillota bacterium
CGTTGGGAAATCGCGATAACGATCGCGCCGGTCTGGATCGCCGTACGGGCGGCAATACGGTGGCGGATCCCTGTTTCATCCACCGGGACGTCGATGGTGGGATTGAGCTGGACATTGGCTCGCCAGATTTTCTTTGCTTTATCATCGAGAATGATCGCGCCGTCCATCTTCGCCAGCTCGTACAGGCGGGCGGCATTCAGATCTTCCTCAATATGAAAACCGCCTTCACAAATATCGCGAACATGATCCCCGTCACTGACGACGATCAAACCCCCGGTTTTGGCTCTCAGAACATTTTCGATCCCTTCACGCAGCATGGTGCCGGGAGCCACCATTTTCAAGGCGGCCCATAATTCCTTTTTCCAATAAAGAGACTGCATGCTCTTTCCTCCTCAAAAGATATACTTCAACGCTTCCCCCAGCGATGAAACGGCAATCATTTCCGCGTTTTCCGGGAAAGACAGACCATTCTTTTTTTCCAGGTGGTAAGCGGGGATGATAAAACGATCGAAGCCGAACTGAAGCCCTTCCCGGACCCTCTTTCCGATCTCACCGACACTCCTGAGCTCACCTCCGAGACCGATCTCTCCCAAAAGGACCGTATTCCCGCGAAGGGGAAGATTGCGGTAGCTGCTGACAACGGCGGCGGCCACCGCCAGATCGGAGCTGGGATCATCGGTACGCAGTCCGCCGGCGATATTCGCGTAAACATCCTGATCGCCGAAGGGAAGCTTCAAAAGCTTTTCCAAAACGGCGAGAATAAGCAAAAGACGATTGTATTCCACGCCCGAAGCCAGGCGGCGGGGATTCCCGAAATTGGTTTTGGCAACGAGGGCCTGGATCTCCACGAGGAAAGGACGGCTGCCTTCCATCACCGCGGCAACGGCGCTGCCGGGCGCAAGCGTTTCCCGTTCGGCCAAAAACAGCGCCGACGGATTTTGAAAGGGTTTCAAACCCTTTTCCGTCATTTCCAGCAAGGTCACTTCGTTGGTGGAACCGAAACGGTTTTTTACACTGCGCAAAATACGGTAGTCCTGAAAACGTTGTCCCTCAAAATACATCACCACGTCGACCATATGCTCGAGCAGACGAGGTCCGGCAATGACACCTTCCTTCGTGACATGGCCGGCGATCATCACGGTGATATGCTCTTTTTTCGCCAGACGCACCAGCTTCGCGGTACATTCCCGAATCTGGGAAACGCTGCCGCCGGCGCTGTCGAGACCGGCGTCGTAAAGGGTCTGGATCGAATCGATGATCAGCAGCCCGGGCCGGATCTCCTCAACGCTTTCCATGACGGTGTCGAGATCGTTTTCCGCCAGAAGAAAGAAATCGTCATGCTCAGCCTCGAGGCGGATCGCCCGCAGACGCACCTGTTTCAATGATTCTTCCCCCGTAGCGTACAAAACACGGCCGTGATGAGCGGCGAAAACCGCGGCGATCTGCGTCAGAAAGGTACTTTTGCCGATCCCCGGCTCGCCGCCGAGGAGCACAACGGAACCGATGACCATACCTCCGCCGAAAATCAGATCCAATTCGGGATCGAACAGGGAAAAGCGTTCCCCTTCGGCGGAAAGATCGACATCGGCGACGGCACGGGCTTCCGGCCGCCTTCGCGCCGATGCGGAAACGCTCTTCTGCGCCGGCGCCACTTTAAACTCTTTCATCGAGCTCCATGCACCGCAGGAGGGACAGCAGCCCATCCATTTGACCGATTCATATCCGCATTCTTCGCAAACGTATACCGTTTTCGCTTTTTTTGCCATAATTCTTTTTCACCCACACTTATTCATTGTTATTATACTACATATAAATAAAAAAATAAAGCGTTTTACCTGTATTTTTTCGTTCCGGTAAACAAAAAACCGTCCCCTTTTGCAGAGGACGGTTTTTAAAAGAATCATTTTTCCTTATCTTCGGCGGCGGTTTCTTCTTCTTTGCTGAAGACGAGTTCCCCTTCGGCAAGATCGACCTTCACGCGGTCACCTTCGCCGAAACTGCCGTCAAGCAGTTTTTCAGCGAGGGGATCTTCGATCTTCGTAAGGATCGTACGCCGCAGCGGACGGGCGCCGAAAACCTTGTCATAGCCTTTTTCCGCCAGATATTTTTTGGCTTCGTCGCTGATCGTCACCGTGATATGCTGATCTTCGAGACGGTCTTCCAATTCTCTTAAGAGCAGATCGGCGATGGCGATGATGTCATCTTCGGCCAACGCGTCAAAGACGATGATATCATCGACGCGGTTGAGAAATTCGGGGCGGAAAG
>CACXDX010000125.1 GCA_902766525.1 uncultured Bacillota bacterium
AAACGGAACGACGGATCGACTTTTTGTCGATCCGTCGTTTTTTTTCTCAAAAACCGAAAAATCCTTTTTTCTTTTCCTTTACCGGCGGGTTTTCTTTGGCCTTTTTCAGAATGATCAGGCGGTTGATGGCGCTTTCATAGCCCTGTTCGGCGGCTTTTTCATACCATGCCATGGCGGCATCCCGATCCTTTTCCACGCCGTCGCCTTTATCCAGCATATAACCGATGGTATATTGAGCGACGACGTCACCTTCATCGGCGGCGGCAGTATAAAGTTCCGCCGCTTTTTCCTTATCGAGGGGGACACCGTCGCCGCGATAATAACGATCGGCCTGAGCCAAAAGGCTGTTATCCTCTTCCGCACGAATACCGGAGACGGTGAGATATTCTTCGCAAATCCAGGAAGCGGCTCTTTCATCGATCCAATATTCCTCATTCATCGTTTTCACGACGGCTTCTTTCGCATTAACGCCTTTTTCCGCGAAGGCCGCGGCGCCGCCCGCAGCGGCAAAGACCTCAACGAGACGTTTTTCTCTTTTTAGACCCGGCGCCGTTTCAGCAAAGGCGGCGGCAAGGGCCTCGTCATTCCTCAGGACATCTTCACCCTTCTGTTCTTTTACGATCCGAAAAGCAGCAGGCAGATCAAGGGGTGTTTTGTTTTCAACGACCTGATTTTCAACCCCTTCGCTTTCGGCAACTTCATTTTCAACGATTTCGTTTTCGACATCCGACATGATTTTTTCTTCCATTTTCATACTCCTTCGTTATTAAAGAAAATGTTCTGTCATCACATTTTTTTCTTTGTCGATTTATTAAGCAGCACAATCAGCAGGATCGCCGCGGTGATCACCACCGCAATGGCAATCAAAGCAATAACGATATACAGGAAAGAAGAATTCCGATCCCGTTCCTCATCGGGGTCAAGCAGGATCACGTCGGTATCTCCGCCCTCTTCCAGATCTTCCGTCACTTCCTCGGCGGCCGCTTCCTCCTGCGGTTGTTCTGCCGCGGCAGCCGCGGCAGCATCGTAATCACTGACTTCGGAAAGGGCGATCCAACCGGAATCACCGTTGTATGAGACATAGCCCCAGTTCTTTTTGGAATAGATCGACGTTACCGTCAGGACTTCACCGACGGGGATCGCCGAACGCACCATCGCATAGGAAACATCGGGGCCTTCTCTGAGATTCACACCGTCGGAAGCGGACACGATAACGGTACGATTCGTATCGGAAGCCGGGTAAGAGGAACTGAGCTGACTTAACGCCACCCAGCCGTAGGAACCGTTGTACGTCGTAGAACCCCAGCCGTTGGTGCTTTCAGCGGTAATGTGCAGCTTCACAAAATCGGGAACGGTGCAGAGGATCGTGCCGTCCGTTGAAGGTTCCGTGCGCAGATTGACACCGCCGTCGACGGTGGCAACGTAACGATCGTAATCGCATTCTCTGGAGATATCCCAATCGTAGATGCCGACATCGGCGAAAACCCCGGTACCGAAAGAGAGGATCAGCAGCACAATGCAGAGAACAAGAGCTTTTTTCATGAGATCACCCACTTATGAATCATATTAACGAAGACACCCAAAAGGAAGGACGCTCCGTTGAGAACAAAAGAATAGAACAACGCCCGGGCCGTTTTGCCACAAAAAGCCCTATATATCAAGAATTCCGTAAAAAAGATCAGCGTTTCCAGAGCAAAGATCAGAAGATCCGAAACGGGAAGCCCCATCTCGAAACGGAGACGCAGAAAAAAGACGAAGGGCACATTGGTCACGATATTGGTCAGAAAAACAACGGCCAGCGCTTTTTTTGAGCGAAGACCCAACAGCGCACCGACACCGAGTTCGGCGCATTCCGTTAAAAAGAGGGAAAACAGCAGAGAAAAGATCATCGTTCTTTCCTCCCTATTCTTTCCATCAAAGCAACGCCACCGCAGACCAGAATGATCGAAAGCAGGACGAAGGGGACAAGTATGCCGGGATCACCGCTTTTGGTGAAGGACGGCAGCAGCGTCGGCAAAGTCCCCAAAAACAGAGCGAAGGTCGTCAGCCCGAAGGCAAAACCCTTGGCCTCGCCGCAAATTTCGGCAACGGCAAAAAGCGTCAGCGGCATCGTCATATTAAAACAGCAAATCGCGGCGATCCCGCAGAGGGGATGCGCCGGCGCAAAGAGAAAGAAAAGCGCCGACACAGACAGGGACAACAGCGCAGCCCGGAAAAGACCGATGCGATCTCCGAGAAAGCCGCCGCAGGCCTTGCCCGCGGCAACGCCGCAAACGAAAAGAAAGGGCAGCGCAAAACCGACTTTCCAGGCGTAAACGGGCAAAAGCCCGAAATAGGAACGAAGACAAACGGCGAGAAACAACATCATCAGAGCGGCAAGAGCAATGCCCTCCAAATCGCCGAAGCTTCCGCGGACCGCCGCAGCGCCGCCGCACTCCTTTTGCTCCCTACGAACGAAGAGCAACAGGACCGCGGCGCACACGATCATGAAGAAAGGGAACAACCATACACAAGAGAGCCGCTTCCCCGCGAAAAAAACAGCAAGGAAAACACCGAGAGCGCCGGGAGAAACAAAAACACCCAATGGCGCGACGCGCCCCGCATACGTTCGCATCACCGTTACGCCGCCGCCCACATGGAAGCAGGCGTTGCCGACGCCGGCGAGAAGGCAGCCGAGAAAGGGCAACCCGCCGACACAGGGATAAGCCGTCGCCGCCAAAACGCAGCCAATCAGAGAAAAGGGCAGGCGGCGGGGGCAGAGATCAGCCAAAAGACCGATGGGCAGCTGCAGCGCGAATGCGCAGAAATTGTAAATCAGGACGTAGAAAACCCAATCCTCCGCCGGGAAATAAACGACCGCCAAAAAGATACAGGCGAGATCGACAAAGAAATGAGCGATCGAAAGAAAGATCAGCAGCGCCTTGGACGATGACGCGGAAGACGCGCTCATCAGACGTTAAAGCGGAAGAGGGTGATATCGCCGTCGGCCATCACATAATCTTTTCCTTCCAGCCGAACAAGCCCCTTTTCCCTGGCGGCGGCAATGCTGCCGCAGGCTCTGAAATCTTTATAATTGACGACTTCGGCGCGGATAAAGCCCCGCTCAAAGTCGGTGTGGATCTTGCCCGCGGCCTGAGGCGCCTTGGTTCCGGCTTTGATGGTCCAGGCGCGGCTTTCATCCTCACCGGAGGTGAGGAAGCTGATCAGTCCCAACAGATGATAGCCGGCGGCAATGAGACGATCGAGACCGGATTCTTTGAGGCCGAGATCTTCCAGAAACATGGCCTTTTCCTCTTCGTCAAAATCACATATCTCCTGCTCGATCTCGGCACAGACCACAAAGACTTCGCTGTCTTCATCGCGAACATATTCGCGCACGCGTTCCACATATTGATTGCCGTCTTTGGCGTCGTCTTCACCGACGTTAGCGGCATAGATCACGGGCTTGGCGGTGAGCAGATTATATTCGGCCAGGTAAGCCTGTTCCTCATCGTTCAGCTCCAGCGTCTTGGCGACATTGCCATCCTGCAGATGGGCCATGAGCCGTTCGCAAAAAGCATATTCTTTGGCGACACTTTTATCGCTGCGGGCGGCGCGGCTCATTTTGACCATGCGCCGTTCCAGCACTTCGATATCGGAAAAGATCAGCTCCAGATTGATGGTTTCGATATCCCGAACGGGATCGATGCTGCCGTCCACATGGACGACATTTTCATCCTCAAAGCAGCGCACGACGTGAACGATGGCATCGACTTCACGAATGTTGGCGAGGAACTGATTGCCCAATCCTTCCCCTTTGCTGGCGCCTTTGACGAGGCCGGCGATATCGACAAATTCGACCACGGCATGGGTCACCTTTTTGGAATGATAAAATTCTCCCAGATAATCGACACGTTCATCGGGAACGGCAACGATACCGACATTGGGATCGATGGTACAGAAGGGATAGTTGGCCGATTCCGCGCCGGCCTTGGTCAATGAATTAAACAGGGTGCTTTTCCCCACATTGGGAAGACCCACGATACCTAATTTCATAGTGAATAAATCTCCTTTGCCGAAGGGCTTTTTGCCCTTCGCGCCGCTTCTTATAGTATAGCGAAAAACAAAAGAGAATACAAGAGCGGAAAAGCAGGAAATCGACAAAGAGAAAACCGCTCCCCAATAAACGGAGCGGTTACATTTTGAGCAAAGAAGATCTCCCTTCTCATTTTTTGATCCAGGGGTTAACGGAGCGATTGAGCTTTGCCAAAAGCTCCGTTACCCCTTCGGGGTAATCATAGCCCTCTATGGGATAAATGCCGGTGAGCAGCTTGCTGAAAAACAGATATTCCACCTCAAATTCCATGGATGGCTCTTTCTCCTGCAAAGCGATGAAATCATCAAGGCCGGTTTCGGATATCACCATCCTCGGTCGAATCTTCCATTGGTATAAATCTTCTCCCTCACAGGCGGCATTCATAATAATCGGTTCTGTTGCTCTTGTATGTTCATACTCCGGTTCCGTATCGGGATCATAACGAAGACCGACAGCAATATCATATTTCGGCGCGGAGGAACGGGGGATATGGTCTTCCGGCAATTCGGCACAAAGAAAACGTACGGGGAAGATGGCTTCCGTGCCACTGTCAAGGGCATAAATATCGCTGATGGGATCAAATCGTTCGTCAAGATCAAACAAAAAAGATGTTCGAAAGGTCTCAACGGAACCGATCATAACCTTTTTTCGTTTCCGCAGCTTGCGCCGAAAAAGCATATCCGCCAACTCCCGACG
>CACXDX010000126.1 GCA_902766525.1 uncultured Bacillota bacterium
GTCGGCCTGAATGTAACGAGAGCGCTGACGTGCAAGTTCAACGCTCAGCTTTCCGCCGGCAGGGTGCAGACGCCCACCCTCTCTCTGATCGTGGAAAGAGAAAAGGAGATCAAAGCCTTCCGACCGGAAACATATTATCTGCTCAAAGCCGATCTCGGCAAATTGACCGCCTCTTGGCAAAACAGCGGCGGCAGCGGCAGAATTTTCGATCAAAGAAAAGCGGAGGATCTGAAACGCGGGATTTTAAATGCGGAATTTTTCGTTGCGGAGATCGTGAGAAAGCAAAAAGAAACACCGCCGCCGGCTCTCTTTGACCTTACCGAACTGCAGAAGGAAGCGTCACGGCGTTACCGCTTTTCACCCAAGCAAACCCTCGATATTATGCAGCGTCTCTACGAACAGCATAAGGTGCTGACCTACCCGCGGACCGATTCAAGATATCTGACATCCGATATCGTGCCGACCCTCGCCGAACGCGTCAAAGCCGCTTCGGTCGGAGAGTTTACCGCGGCGGGCCGCCGTATCCTCAGGGAAAAGGCGGCTATTGCCAAAAGCTGCGTCAACGACAGCCGGGTTTCCGATCATCACGCCATTATCCCCACGGAAGAATCGCCGAATCTGCTCAAGTTCAGCGATGAAGAGAAAAAAATCTATTTCCTCGTGCTGAGGCGATTCTTTGCCGCCTTTTTCGCTCCCTATCGCTATGAGACCATCCGCGTCACCTTGAAAGCGAAAAATGAGCTTTTTCTGGCTCAGGGCAAGGTGATCCTTTCTCCCGGCTGGAAAGAGATCGATCAGGTCGACGACGACGATGACAGCGGAGAGGAACAGCAGCTGCCGGAGATCAAAAAAGGAGATCGCTTCATCTGCAAAAATACGATGCTGAAGGCGGAAAAGACGAAAGCGCCTTCCCGTTATACCGAAGCGAGTCTTTTGGCGGCGATGGAAAATCCGTCTAAATATATTGAAGATAAGGCGATGAAGGAATATATCGGCGGCGGTCTCGGCACACCGGCGACGAGAGCCGATATCATCGAAAAGCTTTATCATGCTTTTTATATGGAAAACCGCGACAACGTGATCGTACCGACGGAAAAGGCGATGCAGCTGATGGAGATCGTGCCTCCGGAGCTGAAAGAGCCTTTGCTCACCGCAAAGTGGGAAAAGGAATTGGAAACCATCGCCGCGGGGAAACAGGACGGAAAAAAATTCATGAAGGAGATCCGCTCCCATACCGTTTCCCTTGTCAATGCCGTAAAAAATTCCGAGGCAATTTATCACCCCGATAATCTGACCAGAACACCCTGTCCCGAATGCGGCAAGATGATGCTGAAAGTCAACGGCAAACACGGTACGCTTTTGGTCTGTTCCGATCCTTCCTGCGGCTATAAAAAGAACCTGACCAGAAAGACGAAGACGCGCTGTCCCGAATGTCATAAGATCATGGATATCTACGGCGAAGGGGACAAGGAGACTTTTATCTGTTCCTGCGGTTTCAGAGAGAAGGTCGCCTCCTTCCGTAAAAAGAGAAAGAGCGACGGCGGCTCCAAGCGGGATGTGCGGCATTATCTGAAAAGTCAGGGAAAAGGGGAAGAGGAATGGAACAATCCTCTTGCCGAGGCGATGAAGGCTGCCATGAAAAAAGATTAAAAAAAGTGATCCTTAAAGGATCACTTTTTTGCTTTGATCAATCAGCCTAATTTATTGAAAAGCTTTTGCATTTTCGATTTTTTTCTGGCGGCCGTATTTTTATGGATCAGTTTTTTACCTGCGGCTTTATCGAGAAGCGCGAGGAGTTCTTTTAATGCGGGTTTGGCCAGTTCCTTGTTTCCGGCTTCCGCCGCTTCCTTGAATTTTCTGGTAGCGGTCTTCAGTCTGGATTTCGCGGCCATATTACGCATTCTGCGGTTTTCGGAAATTTTTACTCTTTTTGACGCAGATTTGATATTGGGCATGTTTTCACCTCCTCGTTAGCGCTAAAACTGTTTTTCTTTACGATACCAAATAAGTTTAGCATATTTACAGCGAAAAGGCAAGAAAAATTTCGGATAATTTTTCTTCTTTTCCGCTTATCGTATCAATATGTCGTTTCAAATGACGGAAAAAAAGAAAGATGCGTCCCGGTTGTAGCTTAAAAGCGAATTGATTCGCGGCGAAGAGCGGTTATAAAGAGTGAAAAGAGGACATATAATCTTTCGGGAGGATTTTCAGATGACCGCTTTTCGTTCTTTTTATCGTCGTCATGATCGCCACAGGATGATTTTGATCCTGTTTGTTTTCGGTTTTTTTCTGCTGGGCGTTGTTTTGGGATATGGATATGACCGCTCCGACGGCGGCTCACTTCCGTTTTTTACGATCCTGCGTTCGCTTTTGTTTTACAATGGCGATCTCGCCGCAGATCCCGCCTATATCAATAATCTGGCCAAACTGTCGGAAGAGGAAAACGATGATGAGCAGCGGCTGAACGCCTGGGAAGTAACATACGATCCCGATGCAGCTCCCGTATTTTACGGTGAGTTCGGCGGTGACGCCGGCGTGGTCTCGGCCATGGGTTCCGCTCTGACACGGGTATCAAAAACGAAAAGCGTCGCTTTGGATGAACTGACACCCAAGGAGACGAAGGTATTGATTTACTGTACACATACGGCGGAATCCTTTGCCGACGGCAAAGCCGACAGTGAAGGCCGCGGTCAGATCCTCGGTGTCGCCCATCATCTCGCCGACGTGCTCGGCGAAGAATACGGAATCGGCGCGGTTGTCAGCGACACCGTCCACGATTCGCCGGATTGGTATAAGAGCTACGCCAACTCAAAAAAAACCTGTGAAGCAATGCTTGCCCAATACCCCGAAGCTTCGCTGATCATCGATCTCCACCGTGATTCCGGACTCAAAAAAGCGGATACCACCATAACCGCGGAGGGAAAAAATGCCGCCACACTGCTGCTGATCGTCGGCAGCAACGCCCGGCTGGACCATCCGAACTGGGAGAAGAATTGGCAGACCGCACGGGCGCTGGGCGCCGTCATGGATGAAGTCGAACCGCGTCTGTTAAGGGGTATACGAGTGCAGAAAGGCCGCTATAATCAGCATCTTTCCGAAAAATGCGTTCTTCTGGAGGTCGGTACGGAACTGAATACCCTCGCTGAAGCCGAATACGGTGTTGAACTCGGAGCCAAAGCGATTGCCGCTTATTTGCGCTGAGATAAAACCGCGGTTGCGAAAAAACAAAAAAAAGCTTATAATGTGGTTATGAAAAAGAACACCTTCGCGTTAATTTATGATTTGACCCGTCAGATCCCCGAGGGCAAGGTCGCGACTTACGGCCGTATTGCCGCTCTCGCCGGGTTGCCGAGGGGTGCCAGGATCGTCGGCTACGCCATGGCTTCCTGCCGTGACGAAAGCGTGCCCTGCCATCGGGTGGTGGATCGTTTCGGAGGTACGAAACCTGCTTTCGATCATTTTGCCCCGGACAGCCAGCGTATCATGCTGGAAGGGGAGGGCGTCACTTTTCTGGCCGACGGGCGCGTAGATTTAAAGCGTCATCTTTGGCTTCCCGCGGAGTGTCGTCTGCCCGATTGAAAGATCGGCATAAATCGTATATAATATCAGTTAACGCAAGCTATGTCGGAGTAACCTGATGTCTGAAGAAGAGCGCAAAACAGAAGAGAAAAAAATCGAAGAGGCGGCGTCCGTCTCTGTTTCGTCATGTCCGAAAGAGGAAAAGGAAGAGACGAAAGACGAGCGGGATGTCGTTGTAAGCGGGGAAGACAAGACGCCGAAGATCAAGGAAGATTCCGTGGCCCGTTCGGCGATGGTGGTGATGATCGCCATGATCGTTTCCCGTATTCTGGGCTACCTTCGCGATGTGATCATCTATGCCCGGATCGGCCAGAATCATTACACCGACGCCTATGCCGCCGCTTTCAAGATCCCGGATTGTATTTATATGATCCTCGTCGGCGGCGCTCTTTCCGCCGCGTTCATTCCGGTGATCTCCTCCTATATCGCCAAAGGCAAAAAAGAAGATGTTTGGCGTTTTACCAGCGTCGTCATAAATGTGATCGCCTGTCTGCTTTTGCTGCTGGTGCTCATCGCTTATATTTTCGCGCCTCAGTTTATCGCCTTCTACGTTCGCGGTTTCGATGCCGAGACCATGGCTTTGACGGTCGTTCTCACCAGAATCATGCTGTTCCAGTGTGTGCTGATGGCCATGGCCGGGATCTGTCAGGGAATTCTGCAGGCTTATAAGATCTTCACGCCTACGGCGATCGGCTCCGTTTTATATAACGTCGGCATCATTCTCGTAGGTGCGGCGCTCAGCGGTTTTATCGAATATCATTTTCCCGGTTACGGCATCGCCGCTTTTTCCTTGGGGGTCGTCGCCGGGGCCTTTGCCAATTTTGCGGTGCAGGCTTTTGCTCTGAGAAAAATCGGCATGCACTATTATTTCTCCTTTGATATTCGAAATGAAGGTTTTCGCCGCATGGTGCTGCTGATGCTGCCGGTCTTTATCAGTCTCGGCGCCGTGGAACTGAACCTTTTCGTCAATTCGGGCCTCGCCTCCTTCCTGCCGGGCGGCTATCTGTCCACTCTCAACACGGCTCAGCGACTGATGCAGATGCCCATTTCCATTTTCGGTGTTTCCATCGCCATGGCTGTTTTCCCCGTGCTCTCGAGAGAGGCCGCTCTTCATCATTTTGATGATTTTCGCAAGGACTTTTCCTATGCCATGCGCACGATCCTTTTTATCATGATTCCCTTTTCGATCATGCTCGTCGTTCTGGGGGTGCCCTTTATCCGCTTCCTCTATGAAATCGGCAAGTTTACCGGAGATAATACCCAAGCCGTGGCCTTTGCCCTTTATTTCTATGCCGTCGGTATTTTCGCTTACGGCTGTATCCAGGTACTGAACCGCGCTTTTTACGCCATGCAGGATACGAAAAAGCCGGTTATCGTCGCCGTCAGCGGCGTCGCCATCAACCTCGTTTTGAGCTTCGTGCTGATCCGCTATTTACAGCACGGCGGTCTCGCGCTGGCTTATTCCACCGCCGGTATCTGCAACGTTATCTTTCTCCTGCTGTTTTTAAAGAGCAAGCTCAAGTATATCGGCATGCGGGAGATCCTGATTTCTTCGGGGAAAACGCTGGTCGCTTCGATTTTCATGGCCGCCGGCACCTTCACCGTTGCTCACGGTGCGGAAATGCTTTTCGGCGTTGCTTCCAAGGGCACACAGTTTATGCAGCTTGCTTCGGCGGGACTGACCGGGCTGGTCATCTTCTTCCTCTGTGCGAAGCTGATGAAAATGCCTGAAGTCGAAACCGTTTCCGGACAAATAAAGAGAAAATTCAAACGTTTTAATAAAAAGGAACGCTAATGAAACAGGAAAACATTCGCAATTTTTGTATCATCGCCCACATCGATCACGGCAAGAGCACCCTTGCCGACCGCATTTTGGAAATGACGGATACCGTGGCCAAGCGCGATATGGAAGAACAGATCCTCGACAGTATGGATCTCGAACGCGAACGCGGTATCACCATCAAACTGCAGGCCGTGCGTATGCGGTATAAGAGTAAAGAAGGCACGGAATATGAGCTGAACCTCATCGATACCCCGGGACATGTGGACTTCAATTATGAAGTTTCCCGTTCTCTGGCCGCCTGTGAAGGCGCTTTGCTCGTTGTCGACGCCGCTCAGGGCATAGAGGCTCAGACTCTGGCCAATACTTATCTCGCCCTCGAAAGCGATCTGGAGATCATTCCCGTGATCAATAAGATCGACCTGCCCAATGCCGATCCCGACGCGGTCATGGAACAGATCGAGGAAGTCATCGGCATCGACGCCGAGGAGTCGATTTTCGTTTCCGCCAAGACCGGTGAAGGTGTCGATGACGTTTTGGAAGCAATCGTGGAGCGCATTCCGTCACCGCGGGGAGATCGTTCCGCGCCGCTTCAGGCTTTGATCTTTGATTCCCGCTTTGACTCCTATCGCGGCGCGATCCCCTATATCCGCGTGATCAACGGTGAACTGAAAAAGGGAACAAAGATCGAGATGATGGATACGGCCAAGACCTTTGACGTTACCGAAGTCGGTGTCTTTTCTCCTCAGCCCAAGCTTGTGGACAAGCTCAGTGCCGGCGACGTCGGCTATCTCGCCGCCAGCATCAAGAACGTCAAGGATACCCGCGTCGGCGATACCGTCACCGACGCCGCTTTTCCCGCCGAGGAACCGCTGCCGGGCTACAGGAAAGCCATGTCCATGGTTTATTGCGGTATTTATCCCATTGAAAACAACGATTACGATAATTTGAAAGATGCCCTCGATAAGCTCGCTTTAAATGACGCTTCCCTCGAATATGAGCCGGAAACTTCCGCCGCTTTGGGTTTCGGTTTCCGCTGCGGTTTTTTGGGACTGCTGCATATGGAGATCTTTGAGGAACGTTTGGAACGGGAATATAATCTCGATCTGATCACCACGGCGCCCAGCGTCGACTACATGGTCTATCAGACCGACGGACAGATATTCCACATCGCCAATCCCAGTGATATGCCGGAGATCCAGAAAATCGATCATCTGGAAGAGCCCTTCGTGAGAGCGACGATCATGTCGCCCAAGGATTACATCGGTGCCATTATGGAACTGGTCCAGGATCGCCGCGGTGTTTTCGGTAATATGGAATATATCTCCACAAGCCGCGTTATGCTTACCTACGATATCCCTCTTTCCGAAGTGATCTATGACTTTTTCGATCAGCTGAAATCGCGGACGCGGGGCTACGCTTCTCTCGATTATGAATTTGTGGGTTACCGCAAAAGCGATCTCGTAAAACTCGATATTCTCGTCAACGGTGACCTCGTTGATGCGCTTTCCGCCATCGTTCATAAAGACAGCGCCTATAAAAGGGGACGTCAGCTGACTCAGAAACTGCGCAAGCTCATTCCCCGGCAGCTCTTTGAAGTCTCGATCCAGGCGGCCATCGGCAGCAAGATCATTGCCAGAGAGAGCGTCAAGGCACTGCGCAAGAATGTCATCGAAAAATGTTACGGCGGTGATATTTCCCGCAAACGCAAGCTGCTGGAAAAGCAGAAAGAAGGAAAGAAACGGATGAAACAGATGGGGAACGTGGAAATTCCCCAGGAAGCCTTCATGGCGGTTTTGCAATTGGAGGATTGAGGGGTCTTTATGCGTTTTCTTTACGTCCATATCCCGTTTTGTGTCAAAAAGTGCAATTACTGCGACTTCGTTTCCGGCAAATCGTCTCCGGAGGAGCGCCGTGATTATGTCGAACTGCTGAAGAAGGAAGCGTCGCTTTATAAGGACGAGCGGCCCGAGGACGGTCTGCTTACGATCTATTTCGGCGGCGGTACGCCTTCTCTGCTTCCCGTCGCCCAAATCGAGGAACTGCTTGCCGCTTTTAAAGAATATTTTGGTTTCGCTTCTTCCATGGAGATCACGCTGGAGGTCAACCCGGAATCGGTTTCCCGCCGCTATCTGAAACAGCTTAAGAGAACCGGTGTCAACCGTCTCTCCTTCGGCGTGCAATCGTTCCGGAATCATCATCTCAAAGCCATGGGTCGTCTTCATCGCAGTGAAGACGCGGTCAAAGCCGTGAATGAAGCCGCGGATCTCGGATTTGAGAATATCAACATCGATCTGATCTACGGCCTGCCCGCCCAGACCCTTGAAGAATGGCGTGAAAGCCTTGAAAAAGCCGTTTCCCTGCCGGTGAAGCATATTTCCACCTACGGCCTGAAACTGTCGGATAAAAGCCTTTGGGGAAAGCTGGCGGCGGAGGGCAGACTGACGCTGCCGAGTCAGGATGAAAACGCCGATATGCAGCTTTTGGCCATGGATTTTCTGGAAAAGAACGGTTTCCCCCGTTATGAGATCGCCAATTTTGCGGCGCTGGGCTATCCCTGCCGCCACAATACGGCTTACTGGCTGCGTAAAGATTATCTCGGTCTGGGTTTGAACGCATCTTCCTTGTTTAACGGCAAGGTGCGGGCCGTCAACGAAAGCGATATGGTTCGTTACCGTCAGAAGGTCGAGAACGGAAGTCTGCCCTGGGCAGTTCGGGAAGTCCTCAGTGATGACGAGATCAGGGAAGAGGAACTGTTTTTGCCTTTGCGCACGATTTGGGGTCTCGATATCGCTTCCTTCAGCCGGAAATACGGCAGCGATTATTTTGCGCAAAAAAAAGGTCAAATGGTCAAACTTTTTAACGCGGGCCTCCTGACTTTTGAAGATGGCCAGCTCAAGCTGACAAAGAAGGGTGTTTTACTCAATAATGAAGTGCTGTCATCGCTCATATAAACGATAATATTAAGGAAATGCCTATTGACATTTCCTTTTTTTAATGATATTCTTTATTTAGCACTCGACGATGATGAGTGCTAACAACAAAGGAGAATTCAAAATGGATGAGAGAAAACAGAAGGTGTTGAGAGCCATCATCATGGATTATATCAGCACAGCGGATCCGGTAGGCTCTCGTACCATTGCGAAAAAATACAATCTCGGTGTCAGCTCCGCGACGATCCGCAATGAAATGGCCGATCTCGAAGAAATGGGTCTCATTGAGCAGCCCCATACTTCTTCCGGCCGCGTGCCTTCGGATAAGGGTTATCGTTATTATGTGGATCATCTCATGGATGAAGATGATCTCGTCGGCGGCGAAAAAGATATCATTCGCGCCTTCTTTACGGATCGTTTCAATCGTCTCGATCAGCTCTATCATGAGACCTGCAAGGTGCTTTCGGAGCTTTCTCCTTATGTGACGATGATCATGACGCCGGTAAAGAGCAGCGGAACGCTGGAACAGCTTCAGCTGATTCCGGTTTCGCCGTTCCAGGCCGTTCTCGTCCTCGTGACCGACGTCGGACTCGTCCATCACCGTACCGTTGACTTTCCCGTTCCCGTTTCCGAAGAGCGCTTGAAGGAAGTCGGACAGATCCTCTTCAAACGGTTGAAGGGAAGGAATATCGACGATGTCAACATTACCCTGATGCGTGAGATCTCCGGCGAGCTCAAGGAAGAACTCGATATCGTCGACAGTGTTTTCGAGATGATGAGCGACGCCGTGAAAAGCAGCGGAGAGGAAAAAGTTTTTCTTGAAGGAACGTTGAATATCTTAAATCAACCGGAATTCAACGACGTCAAAAAAGTCAAGGAAGTGCTTTCTTTCCTTCAGGACGAAAAAATTCTGCGGGAGTTGCTCCACGGCAAAAACGGCATCGGTATGAATTTTTCCATCGGTGACGAGCTGAGCCATGACGAGATCAATCGTTGTTCGATGATCACCTGTACCTACAGCATCAACGGCAATACCATGGGTAATATCGGGATTCTCGGTCCCACGCGCATGGAATACGCCAGAAGCGCTTCGCTGATCAAGGAAGTCGCAAAGGAATTATCGAATGTTCTTGATCACAATGAGAAAAAATAACGGAGGCGAACGTGACGAAAAAGGATAAGATAAAAGAACGGGAAGCATCTGAGGCTGCCGCGGAAAACCGGGAGCCGGCTTCCGAAGAAACCCCGGAAGAAACTGTAGAAAAAGCTATAGAAGAAACATCGAAGGAAATCGAAACGGAACCGGAAGAACCAAGTGATGAGGAAACGCAGGCTTGTGATGAAGAAGTTCCGGAGCAGACTCTTGAAGAAGCGCTGATCTCGGAAAACGAAGCTTTGAAAACGGAATTGACGGAACTGAAAGATGAACTTGAAGAGAAGGAAGATCATTTCCTGCGGCTTCAGGCCGAATTCGATAATTTCCGTCGCCGCACCTTAAAGGAAAAAGACGATCTGCGCAAAAACGCCACCGCCGATCTGCTCAGCGATCTTTTGCCGGTCCTCGATAATTTTGACAGGGCGCTGATCCACGCCGAAGAAAGCCCGATCCTGGAAGGGATCGTGATGATCCAAAAGCAGATGCTGGAAATTCTCGAACGCGGCGGCCTGGAGAAGGTCGGCAAAGAAGGAGAACCCTTTGATCCCAAATTCCACGACGGCATCATGCGGGAAGAAAGAGAAGATGTGGACAGCGGCGTGATTTTAGAGGTTCTTCAGCCCGGCTATAAATTGAACGACAAACTTTTGAGAGCCGCGATGGTCAAAGTCTCTCAATAAAAAATAATAAATCAAAATTTTTATAACACTAATTTTTGGAGGTATTTACATGAGTAAAATCATCGGTATTGACTTAGGTACCACAAATTCCTGCGTAGCCGTTATGGAAGGCGGCGAAGCAGTCATCGTCCCCAACGCCGAAGGCGCGAGAACGACCCCGTCCGTGGTCGCTTTCTCCAACAACGGTGAACGTCTCGTCGGCGCTGTCGCCAAGCGTCAGGCCATCACCAATCCGGATAAGACCGTGATGTCGATCAAACGCCAGATGGGCAAAGATTACAAAGTGCTCATCGACGGCAAAAACTACACTCCTCAGGAAATTTCCGCGATGGTTCTCGGTAAGCTCAAGAGTGATGCCGAAGCGTATCTCGGCGATACGGTCACGCAGGCCGTGATCACCGTTCCCGCTTATTTCTCCGACGCCCAGCGCCAGGCCACCAAAGACGCCGGCAAGATCGCCGGTCTCGACGTGCTCCGCATCATCAACGAACCGACGGCGGCGGCTCTGTCCTACGGCCTTGATAAAGGCGAAGACAGCACCGTTCTCGTCTTTGACCTCGGCGGCGGTACTTTCGATGTCTCCATTCTCGAACTGGGCGACGGCGTTTTTGAAGTTAAAGCCACCAACGGCAACAACCTTCTGGGCGGCGACGATTTCGACCAGAAGATCATCAATTATCTTATCGCCGAATTCAAAAAGAGCGACGGTATCGATCTTTCTGGCGACAAAATGGCCATGCAGCGCTTGAAGGAAGCGGCTGAAAAAGCGAAGATCGACCTTTCCGGCGTGATGACGGCCAACATCAATCTGCCCTTCATCACGGCAACACCCGAAGGTCCCAAACATATGGACATCACCTTGACTCGTGCCAAATTTGATGAACTCACCAGAGATCTGGTGGAAAAAACCATGGGCCCGACACGGCAGGCTTTGAGCGACGCCGGTCTTTCCGCTTCGGAAATCGATAAGGTCATCCTTGTCGGCGGTTCTTCCCGTATTCCCGCCGTGCAGGAAGGGATCAAAAAACTTTTGAATCAGGAACCGAGCAAGAGCGTCAATCCCGATGAATGCGTTGCTTTGGGCGCCGCGATCCAAGGCGGTGTTCTCGGCGGCGAAGTCAAGGACGTTTTGCTTCTCGATGTTACGCCTCTCTCCCTCGGTATTGAAACGCTGGGCGGCGTCAACACCAAACTCATCGACAGAAATACGACGATCCCGACGTCGAAGAGTCAGGTTTTCTCCACGGCCGCCGACAATCAGCCGGCCGTAGAGATCCATGTTCTCCAGGGTGAACGTCCCATGGCCGCCGACAACAAGACCCTCGGCCGCTTCACGTTGAATGATATCCCGCCGGCACCCCGCGGCGTGCCCCAGATCGAAGTCAAATTCGATATCGACGCCAACGGCATCGTCCACGTCAGCGCCAAGGATCTCGGTACCGGTAAGGTACAGACCATTACCATCACGGCCAGCAGCGGTCTGAGTGATGAAGACATCCAGCGCATGATGGATGAAGCCGAAAAATTCAAAGACGAAGACGAAAAGAGAAAAGAACAGATCGAGATCAGAAACAACGCCGATGCCGCCGTTTATCAGGTGGAAAACACCATGAAGGAAATGGGCGACAAGCTGACCGACGCCGAAAAGAACGATCTTGAAAAGGCGAAAACCGATCTGAAAACGGCGCTGGAAGGTACCGATAGCGATACGATCAAATCGAAACTCGACGATCTCTATGCGGTTCTGCATAAGGTCTCCGAACGTATCTATGCCGAATCCGCCCAGCAGGGCGCGAACCCCAACATGGGCGCCGATCCCAACATGGGCGCCAATCCCAACATGGGCTCCAATCCCGATGACGACGTTGTTGACGCCGATTATACCGTTGTCGACGACGAAGATCAGAAATAATCCAAAGGATTGACAGATGATATGAAAGCGCGGCGAATCATTTCCGATGCGTCCGCGCTTTCCGATTTACCTTGAGAAAAAGCGGAAGGAAAGGGGAACACCTTGGCCGATAAACGTGATTATTACGAAGTCCTCGGCGTAGACAAAGGGGCTTCGGAAGAAGAAATTAAAAAAGCCTATAAAAAAATGGCAAAGAAATATCATCCGGATCTTCATCCCGATGAACCCGACGCGGCGGAAAAATTCAAGGAAGTCAACGAAGCCGCAAGCGTGCTTACGGATGCCGATAAACGCGCGCGCTACGATCAGTTCGGTCACGAAGGCGTCGACGGCAATATGGGCGGCGGTTTCGGCGGCGGCTTTGAAGATTTCGGTTTCGGCGGTTTCAGTGATATTTTCGATTCGATTTCCGGCGGCGGTCAGA
>CACXDX010000127.1 GCA_902766525.1 uncultured Bacillota bacterium
GATCGTATTTATAAAGTTGAATGAGAAAAATGATCCGGCAGCTGCTGTCGGATCGCTTTTTCGGATGAGGATCATACGAAAAGAAGTTTTTTTGTCAAAAAAAGATTTATTTTTGAAAACTTAGTCATATCACTTGACAATCAAAAAAAAGGATGTATAATAGTTATTAGCACTCGGAAAGAGTGAGTGCTAATAAAATTGTTTTTTCATGATATTTATAAGGAGGTATCATCATGAGTGTTAAGCCTTTAGGCGAAAGGGTATTATTGGAAGTTCCCGAAGTCAAGGAAGAAAAAACCAGCAGCGGTTTGTTTGTTCCCGACACCGTTAAGGAAAAACCCCTCGAAGCTACCGTTGTCGCCGTCGGCGCCAAAGTCGAAGACGTGAAAGCCGGGGATAAAGTTATTTATGCCAAATTTGCCGGCACCGAAATTAAGATCGATAAAAAAGCATATCTTTTGATGGAAGTCAACGACATTCTTGCCGTTGTTGAATAATAACTTAGGAGGAAAAAATATATTATGGCTAAACAGATCGTTTTCAAAGAAGACGCAAGATACGGATTGCAAAAAGGTGTTGACGCCTTGGCCGATGCCGTTAAAGTGACTTTGGGGCCCAAAGGCCGCAACGTTGTTTTGGAAAGAAAATACGGTTCTCCGCTCATCACCAATGACGGTGTTACCATCGCCAAAGAAATCGAATTGGAAGACAATATCGAAAACATGGGCGCTCAGCTCGTAAAAGAAGTCGCCACCAAGACCAATGACGTTGCCGGTGACGGTACGACGACCGCCTGCATTTTTGCTCAGGCTATTATTACCGAAGGTCTGAAAAATGTTGCCGCCGGTGCCAATCCCATGGAATTGAAGAAGGGCATTGAACTTGCTGTTGACGCCGCTGTTGACGGTATCAAGAAAAATGCCAAAGAAGTGGATTCCAAAGAAGCCATCGCTCAGGTCGCTTCGGTTTCCGCCAATGATCCTTCCATCGGCGAACTGATTGCCGACGCCATGGACAGAGTCGGTAACGACGGTGTGATCACCGTTGAAGAAAGCCAGGGCAGAGATACCACTTATGAACTGGTTGAAGGGATGCAGTTTGACAGAGGTTATATCTCCGCTTATATGATCACCGATACGGATAAGATGGAAGCTGTTCTTTCCGATCCTCTCGTTCTGATCACCGACAAAAAATTAGGTAATCTTCAGGAAGTTATGCCCATCCTCGAACAGGTTGCTCAGAGTGGGAAACAGCTGCTGATCGTTGCCGAAGATATTGAAGGCGAAGCGCTCACCACATTGGTTCTGAATAAACTGCGCGGTGTATTCACCTGCTGTGCCGTTAAAGCTCCCGGCTTCGGTGACAGAAGAAAAGCGATGCTCGAAGATATTGCCGTTCTCACCGGCGGTCAGGTCATTTCCGACGAAGTCGGCCTGAAATTGGAAAACACCACCATGGATATGCTCGGTCGCGCCCGTCAGATCAAAGTTACCAAGGAAAACACCACGATCGTTGACGGCGGCGGTTCCGAACAGGCCATCGAAGAACGTGTTGCCATGCTGAGAAAGCAGAGAGAAGAAACCAAATCCGAATTCGATCGTGAAAAACTGGAAGAACGTCTTGCCAAATTAGCGGGCGGTGTTGCCGTTATCAAAGTCGGCGCTTCCACCGAAACCGAATTGAAGGAAAAGAAACTCCGCATTGAAGACGCTCTTGCCGCTACCAAAGCCGCGGTTCAGGAAGGTATCGTCGCCGGCGGCGGTACCGCTGTTATCGATGTTCTTCCCGATGTTGCCGCCGTTGAAGCCGAAGGCGATATCAAGACCGGTGTGGATATTATTTATAAGGCTCTTGAATCTCCTGTCAAACAGATTGCCGGCAACGCCGGTAAAGAAGGCGCCATCGTAGCTGAGAAGGTTAAGGAAGCCGATATCAACGTTGGTTACAACGCTGCGACCGATGAATATACCGACATGTTTGCGGCAGGTATCGTTGACCCCGCGAAGGTTACTCGTTCCGCTCTTCAGCATGCCGCTTCCGTTGCCGCTATGCTGTTGACCACCGAAAGTGTTGTTGCCGATATTCCCAAGCCCGAAGCTCCCGCCCCGGCCGCTCCCGCCGGCGGTATGCCTCCCGGGATGATGTAATCCCATGAAATAACTTTTTTTGAGCGGCAGCGTTTTTCTGCCGCTCAAATTTTTACACAGAAAGAGATTTCGATGAAAGCAGCAATCTTTGATATGGACGGGACGCTTCTTGACTCCATGTGGATGTGGCGTACGGTTCTTGTCCGTTATCTGAATCACCTTAATATTGAAAATGCCGAAGAGCTTGAAAAAGGTGTCACAATGATGGGCTTCATGGAGGCGATGGAATACATTGTCGCTCATGCCGATGTCGGCATGACTGCCGAGGAGCTCTTTGCCGATATGAAGAAATACATCCTTCATATCTACGAAACGCAGATCGAGTTGAAGCCTTATGTAAAGGAATATCTGACACGTCTTTCCAAAGCAGGTGTTCATCTTTCCATTGCCACATTGACGGATCGCTTTATGGTGGAGGCGGTATTAAAAAAAGTCGGCATCTGG
This sequence comes from uncultured Bacillota bacterium, assembly GCA_902766525.1. GTDB lineage: Bacteria > Bacillota > Dehalobacteriia > UBA7702 > UBA7702 > UBA7702. Next base: position 2,592 of record CACXDX010000127.1, read on the forward strand.
GATCTTTTTGATTATGTTATTACCGTCCCGGAAATCGGCGTCATGAAAAATGAACCGGACATCTATGAGGATTGCCTTGCTCACGCAGGCTGTGAGAAAAAGGACGCCGTTGTTTTTGAGGATGCTTCTTATTGCCTCGAGACCGCTCATAACGCCGGGTTTATCTGCTATGGCATTGCCGATCCCTGGCAGGAGATGACCGAAGCGTTTAAGGCGAAATACTGTGATCGGTTTTTCAATGATTTCGGGGAATTGCTCGATGAAGAGATTGAGTAATATTTTACCGAAACAGAGCTTTATTTTATTTGACTTGAGCGGTGTTGTCGTTTATGATTAAGGTATCAAAGATCAAGTAAAAGAGGGGAGACATATTTTGTTTCCCGGTTTCAAAGGAGGTTTTAATATGCCCCATGTTATCGCCGTTGCCGGAAAAGGCGGTGTCGGCAAGACCACCGTTTGCGGTCTTATCATTCAGCATCTCTGTAAAGAAGGGAAAAGTCCTGTTCTTGCCGTTGACGCTGACTCCAATGCGAACTTAAATGAAGTTCTCGGCGTGGAAACAAAAAAGACGCTCGGTGAAATTCGTGAAGCGATGAAAAAAGCGGCCTCGCTCAAAAGTGAGATCCCTTCTACCGTATCCAAAGACGTTTATGCCGAGCAGGAACTTTTTGACGCTCTTACCGAAGAAGAAAATTTTGATCTGCTTGTGATGGGTCGCTCTCAGGGCGCCGGCTGTTATTGCTTTGTCAACAGTCTTTTACAGCGTCTGATTATGTCCATTCAGGATAACTATCCTTATATGGTTGTCGATAACGAAGCGGGGATGGAACATATGAGCCGCGGCTTACTTCCTCATATTGACACGCTCATTCTCGTCAGCGATTGCTCCCGCAGAGGTATTCAGGCCGCCGGACGCATTGCCGAACTGACGAAAGAGCTTGATCTTCGTCCCGATAAAATGGGCCTGATCGTTAATCGCGCGCCCAACGGTGAATTGAATGAAGGCAGCGCCGAAGAGGTCAGGAATCAAAAGCTTGATCTGCTGGGCGTAATTCCCGCCGATGATACCGTATATGAATTTGATTGCGACGGCAAGGCCATCGTTGATATTCCCGAAGACGCTCCTATCCGCGGCGCTCTTAAGGAAATTATCGACAAACTGGAAATTTAAAAAGAGGTACGAATAATATGGTAACCATTGAAATGGAAAACGGAAAAAAAATTGTGATTGAACTTGATCCCGCCGCCGCGCCGGAAACGGTGAAGAATTTTGAAAAACTCGTTTCCGAAGGCTTTTACGACGGTTTGATCTTCCACCGTGTGATCAGCGGTTTTATGATTCAGGGCGGCTGTCCCGACGGAACCGGCATGGGCGGCCCCGGCTACACCATCAAAGGCGAATTTGCTCAAAACGGTTTTAATAATCCGCTGAAACATGATCGCGGCGTCATTTCCATGGCGAGAGCGATGGATCCCAATTCCGCCGGTTCTCAGTTCTTCATCATGCATCAAAACGCGCCTCATCTTGACGGTGCTTACGCCGCCTTCGGTAAAGTTGTTGAAGGGATGGATGTCGTCGATGAGATTGCCGCTGTGGCCACCAATCAAATGGACAGACCCCTTGAAGAACAAAAAATGAAGAAAGTGACATTGAGCTGACAATGAAAAGGTAAGCCGAAGTTCTTTACGGACTTCGGCTTATTAATTTTCTTTACTTTTTTATTTTTGTCGATTATAATTTGATCATGAAAAATGATGGGGAACAATCCACAATCGTATCGAAGGAAACACGTCGCC
>CACXDX010000128.1 GCA_902766525.1 uncultured Bacillota bacterium
ACGGCGACCCGGGCTCAGGCCGCTCAGCTCATCAACAGCCTCTGCAAAGTCATTGAAGGCCACTGAAATAAGAACGGGAAGGCGTTTTCCGAAGGAAAACGCCTTCTTCTTTTTTGATTTTTTACCGTCGATGCGGGAGAGGTTGACAGATCTTTCCGAAAGTGGTATGCTATTTTAGCACTCTTGAGCGGAGAGTGCTAAAAATATGAAAAGAATCAGGTGATTTTTTTGAGAAAGAAACAGTTTAAAGCGGAATCCAAGAAGCTCTTGGATCTGATGATCAATTCAATCTATACCCATAGGGAGATCTTTCTGCGGGAACTGATCTCCAACGCTTCCGACGCCATCGATAAACTGTATTTCCTTTCCCTGACCGACGACGGAGTCGGCCTGAACAGGGAAGATTTTGAGATCCGCCTCGATCTCAACGAAGCAGAGAAGACTTTTGTCATCTCCGATAACGGCATCGGCATGACCGAAGACGAGCTGGAAAACAACCTCGGCACCATTGCCAGAAGCGGCTCTTCGCTGTTTAAAAACGAAAACGGCGACGCGGAGGATATCGATATCATCGGCCAGTTCGGCGTCGGTTTTTATTCCGCCTTTATGGTCAGCAAAAAAATCGTTGTGGAAACGAAGGCTTACGGTTCCGATACGGCGCTGCGCTGGACCTCCGAAGGGGTGGACGGCTATACCATCGAGCCCGTCGCAAAGGAAAACGTCGGCACGACCATCACGCTTTATCTCAAAGACGACGATGAAGAGGAAAAATACAGCGAGTATGCCACGGAATTTAAAGTACGGAATCTGGTGAAGAAATATTCCGATTACATCCGCTATCCCATCCGTATGGACGTCAGCCGTGTTCGTCCCGTTGAAAACGGCGAGGAAGGGGAGACCGAGACCGTCATCGAAACGGAAACGCTGAACAGCATGATCCCGCTCTGGCGCAAAAACAAGAGCGAGATCACGAAAGAGGAATATCAGCAGTTTTATCAGGATAAATTCTACGACTATACCGAACCGCTCAAGATCATCCACAGCAAAACAGAAGGTCTTGCCACCTATGACGCGCTGCTTTACATCCCCGGCCGCGCGCCCTACGATTACTACACCAAAGATTACGAAAAGGGACTGGCACTCTACGCCAGCGGCGTTTTGATCACCGACAAATGCGGCGATCTGCTTCCCGATTATTACAGCTTTGTGAAGGGTCTCGTCGACAGCGCCGATCTCTCGCTGAACATCTCCAGAGAAATGCTGCAGCACGATCGTCAGCTGCAGTTCATCGCCAAGGCCATCGACAAGAAGATCACGAGTGAATTGACGACGATGCTGAAAAAGGATCGGGAAACCTACGAAAAATTCTTCTCGATCTTCGGCGTACAGCTGAAATTCGGCGTCTACGATGAATTCGGCGTTCATAAAGATGAGCTTAAGGATCTCCTGCTCTTCTATTCCTCCACCGAAAAGAAACCGGTAACGCTGAAGGAATATCGCGACCGCATGCCCGAGGAACAGGAAAAAATCTATTACGCCTGCGGTTCCTCGACAGAAAAGATCGATCTGCTCCCTCAGACCGACGCCGCCAAAGCCAAAGGCTATGAGATCCTCTATCTCACCGATAACATCGATGAATTCGTTCTCCAGATCCTGCTGGAATACGAAGGCAAGCGTTTCGTCAACGTCAGTGCCGACGACGCCGGTCTCGTCAGCGAAGAGGAACAGGCCGCGGTGAAGGATGAAAACGAAGCCGCCAAGGATATGCTCGATTACATGAAGGACGTTATCGGCGAGGATATCAAGGGCGTGCGCTTCACTCACAAACTGAAAAAACATGCCGTCTGCCTTACCTCCGAAGGGAAGATCTCTCTGGAAATGGAACGGGTCTTGAAATCCATGCCCACGGACAGCAATGTAAAAGCCGAGATCTATCTCGATATCAACGCCGATCATCCCGTTACCGCCAAGCTGAAAGCGGCCTACGCTGAGGATAAAGAAGCCCTGGCCGATTACGCCCGGATCCTCTACGCTCAGGCTCGGCTCATCGGCGGCATGTCCGTGGATGATCCCGTGGCTCTGACGGAAATGATCTGTTCTCTGATCGCTCAGGATAAATAATACCTTAATCCGCAGTTAAAAAGGCATCTCTTGCCGCGTCCCGCCGGAAGCGGAAAAAGAGATGTCTTTTTTTGATTTTTTTTATTTTGGGGCTTTACAAATGAAAATGATATGATATAATGAACATATGAACAAGTGCTCATATGTTCATTGCATTGAAAAGGAGATGATCTCTTTGAACGACGAAGTAAAAATCAATGACAGGACTTTCGGCGGTGAAGGCGAAAGCTTGCCCGCAGCCGAGGAAATTTTCGACCTCGCCGATTTCTTTAAAATTTTCGGCGATTCCACACGTTTGAAGATCCTCTTTGTTCTGCGCCGCAAACCGATGCGCGTCGGCGATATCGCCGCTGCCCTCGATCTGTCTCAGTCCGCCGTTTCCCATCAGCTTCGCACCTTAAAACAGATGAAGCTGGTCGCCTCGACCCGGGACGGCAAAAATGTCGCCTACGATTTGATCGACGCTCATATTGAATCCATCATCGATCAGGGATTGGAGCATATCAGAGAATAAGGAGAACCGCGATGATTCATCGATATCCCTTTTATCATACGGAAAGCTGCGGCTGCGGCTGCGCTTCCGAGGCGGAGGTTCCTTTCCGTCGGCACGAGCATGGCGGTCATCACGGCCATGATGAACAAGCTGACTGCTGCGGCCATGATGAAGCGCACACTCATCATGATCACGATGGCTGCCGCTGTCACGATGAACATGACGACGGTCATGATCATGATATTTATCAAGCATCCTGTGGCGGAGAAAAAAAACCGGGGCAGTACGCTCTCTATTATTTGGAGGGTCTCGGCTGCGCCAACTGCGCCGCCAAAATGGAGCGGAAAATCGCCGAACTTCATGGCGTTCGCGACGTTTCCGTTACCTACGCGACGAAGCAGCTGCGTATCGCCGCGGACGATCCCGACGCGCTGATGGATGAGATCGGCGCGATCTGCACCGCCATCGAACCCGACGTTCGGGTCGTGAAAGCGAAAG
>CACXDX010000129.1 GCA_902766525.1 uncultured Bacillota bacterium
GGAGGCATCGATGTCCGTTGAAAACAATACCCTCGATTACGTCATCGTCGGCATCGGCATCAATCTTTGTTTTCCCGAAAACGGATTCCCCGATGAACTCAGCGATATCGCCGGCGCCGTTTTTCTTTCCTCCGATGAAAGGGAAGACCGGCGCAATCCTTTGATTGCCTCGATTCTCGATCGATTTTTTGAGTATTACAGCCATATCGAGGAGCGCGGATTTATTGAAGGATATCGAAAACGTCTTTTTTTCCTCGGGAAAAAAGTCGAGGTCATCGGTTCCGGGAAAAAACGTCTTGTGACCGCGATTGATATTAATGATGACTGCCATTTGCTTGTTCTTGATGAAAAAGGCAACAAAACGGAATTAAGCAGCGGAGAGATCAGTATAAAAATGATAGAATAAGCCAACCTTTTTTAGGGAGGTGAAATCCATATGTCCAACCGTTTAAAAAATGAAAGCAGTCCCTATCTTTTGCTCCACGCCGAACAAAAAATCGATTGGTTTCCATGGGGAAGAGAAGCTTTTGCCAAAGCAAAGGAAGAAAACAAGCCGATTTTTTTAAGTATCGGTTACAGCACCTGCCATTGGTGCCATGTCATGGCAGAGGAATCATTTGATCATGACGATATCGCCGATATATTGAATCGTGCTTTTGTCAGCATAAAAGTCGACCGTGAAGAAAAACCCGATGTTGACGCCGTTTATATGAATATTTGCAATGCGATGCACGGCAGCGGCGGCTGGCCGCTTTCGGTTTTTCTGACACCGGATCAAAAACCGTTTTTTGTCGGTACATATTTCCCGAGAGAATCATCGGGCAATCGAATCGGTTTCAGAGATCTGCTTCTGATCATCGATGAAAAATGGCGTTCTGATCGCAGCGGTCTTGAACATACTTCCGAAGAAATCGTCGACCGGATAAGCCTTTTTTTAAAGCGTGAAAAAACCGACGATACTCCGGATCCGTTTATTGAAGCCTTCCGCAGCCTTTCGGAAAGTTATGACAGTGAATTCGGCGGTTTCGGCCATGGTGCTAAATTTCCCACCCCGCAGAAGCTTTTGTTTTTGGAAGAATATTTTGAGTGTGAGAAGGATCGCAACTGCTATAATATGCTGAAAAACACCTTGGACGCGATGGCAGGCGGCGGTTTATACGATGCGATCGGCGGCGGTTTTTTCCGTTACAGTGTTGACCGCGCTTTTTCTCTGCCGCACTTTGAAAAAATGCTTCGTGATAATGCGCTCCTGATCATCGTTTATGCCAAATTTTATGAACTGAGCGGAGATTTATTTTATCTGCAAATCGCCGAGGATACCGCTTTTTATCTTCTTTCGGAAATGAAATCGAACGATCATTGTTTCTTTACCGCCCAAGACGCCGACAGTGAAGGGGAGGAGGGCGGCTACTATCTATTTGATAAAAATGAGCTTGCGCAGATATTGGGAGAAGAGGATGCAAAACGCTTTGTAAACCGATACGGCATGAAGGATAAACCGACGTTAAATCATAAATATCTGCCCGTTTTCGGATATGATCACCTGATCGATTTTTCCGCGGCGGATCGGAAAACAGTATCGGCTTGGCGAAAAGAAAACCGAAAACTTTTTTGTGACGATAAAATATTGACTTCTCAAAACGCCATGGCGGTGGCTGCTTTTGCGGTTTTATATCGTATGTCCGGCAATAAGCAGTATTTGATTGCGGCGCAGCAATGCTATGCCGCGCTGAAATCTTTCGTTTGGGATGAGCATGATCTTTGCCGCGGTTTCAGAAACGAGAAAACATTGTGTGCCGCGATATCCGAGGATTACGCATGGATGATTTTCGCCTGTATCAACTTATATCAGTCTGAGCCGGATGATATTTTCCTCAAAGATGCGGAATATCTTTTCGCGTCTGCGTTTGACAACCATTTCGACGAGAAGGAAGGAGGCTTCTTTCTGCGTTCACGGAAAGAAGAATCCCTGATTTTGAACTTGAAATCTCCGGAAGATACGGACGCGCCTTCAGCCAACGGCATAATGACGGAAAATCTGCGTTTGCTTTCGATTTTGACAGGAAATGATTTCTATGATCGTATACTGAAGGAACAGCGTAGATATATGAAAAAGTCTCTTGGAAATGACCTTCATACGGCCTCTTTTTTCCTGCTTGTCGAAAGCAGGATCACAAATCCGCCGGCACACATTCGGATCGTCGACCAAACGAAAAACGATCTTTTTGAATCGATAAAAGATATTCCGCTGCGAAATACCGTTATCTTTCAAAAACCCGATAAAGCATTTGCCATGAAGGACCGGTGCAGAACCTTTTATATCTGTCGTGAAGATCGATGTCTGCCTCCGTGTCATCACCTTGAAAAAAAAGATTTGTTATTCTGAAAAAGAAAAACATATCAGATGACTATGGAAAAAAACACTGAAATATGATATGATAATAAAAGGGGAAATAGCGAAGAAATGTCTGAACTCATTACCGTTTCCGATACGGGATACGGAGAATACAGTGAAAAAAAATCAAAATTTATCGGTCGCGTTAAGCATGTTTCATCTGCGGCGGAAGCCGATGAATTTATTCATACGATCCGCTCCCGATATTGGGATGCTCGCCATAATGTTTATGCCTATGTTATCGGCAAAAACGGAGAATTCCAGCGTTCCAGTGATGATGGTGAACCGGCGGGAACGGCAGGCCGACCGATTCTCGAGATCTTAAAAGGTGAGGGGTTGACCGATGTCGTTTGCGTCGTAACGCGTTATTTCGGCGGAGTTCTTTTGGGAACCGGCGGACTTGTGCGCGCTTACGGAAAGGCCGCGAAAAACGCTCTTGATGACAGCGTAAAGGTACGTGCCGTTCAGATGAGACTCATCGCGATCCAATCATCTTATGATCTCAGCGGAAAAATCGAGCATTTTCTGATCCGGCGGGAGATAAAGATCGACCATATCGATTATCAAAACAATGTAATGATTTACTGTCTTCTGCCTTTAAAAGAAACCAAAACCTTTGCCGATCTGCTCTCGGAGCAATTTCAGCAGCAGATCCGCTGCGAGATTCTTTCGGAGGAAATCACAAGTTTTCTTCCGGTTGATCCCCAATAATTTTTAATAATTTATCAGGAAATCATATGAAGTATCTGATCAAAACCTTCGGTTGTCAAATGAATCAGCATGATTCCGAATTTATCGCTTCCATGCTTCGCTCTCTCCGCGGAGAAGCCGTATCCGATCTCGATGCGGCCGATATCGTCGTCGTCAACACCTGTTCCGTCCGGGAAACGGCGGAAAACAAGATCATCGGTTTCATCGACAGTTTAAAGCGGCGCAAAAGATCAAATCCCGATCTGATTATCGCGGTTGTCGGCTGTATGGTATCAAAGCGGGAGCAAATCGACCGGCTGCTGGAAAAACGCAAACACATCGATATTATCCTCGGAACGAGAAGTCTTTATCGTCTTCCGTATTTTTTGGAACGAAGAGAAGCTGAAAAAGGCCCCTTTGTCGAATTTGATCTTGATGATGATATTCCCGAGGGAAGAAATCATATCCGCGAAGAATCCTATCGGGCCTATCTCACCATCATGTACGGATGTGATAATTTTTGTTCCTACTGCATTGTGCCTTATGTGCGAGGCAGAGAAAAGAGCAGGTCAAAGCAGGATATCTTAAATGAAGCGAAAGCCCTTGTCAATGATGGTGTTAAAGAGATCACTCTTTTGGGACAAAATGTTAATTCCTACGGAAAGGGCTTGGCGGAAGCTTCTTCTTTTGCCGATTTGCTTTACGCACTTAACGAAATCGAAGGTCTGGAGCGGATTCGTTATATGACCTCCCATCCCAAGGATTTTAATTCTGAAATCATTGCGGCCATCGCCGCATGTAAAAAAGTGTGCCGTCATTTTCATCTTCCGTTTCAGGCCGGAAGCGATCGTATTTTAAAAGCAATGAACCGCCATTATCAGCGGGATTATTATCTTGATTTGATGGCAGCGATAAAAAAAGATTTTCCCGACAGTGTTCTGACCACCGATATTATTGTCGGTTTTCCCGGCGAGGAAGAGCGAGATTTTGAAGATACGCTCGATATTTTAAATAGAGTACGTTTTGACAACGCCTATACTTTTCTTTATTCACGGCGTTCCGGTACGCCTGCCGCCGATCATCAAAATCAGGTTGCCGATGAGATCAAGCGGGAAAGATTACAGCGATTACTTCAACTGCAAAGCGACATCAGCCTCGCTAAAAATCAGGCGATGATCGGAAAAACATATACGCTCTTGGGCGAGGGCAGGAGCAAAAACAATCCTCAAATGCAGAGCGGACGAACAGACGGCAATAAACTGGTCCATTTTTCCGCCGATGAAGATTTTCGCGGGGAAATGGTCGACGTTATTATCGAAGAAGCCCACAGCTGGTCGTTAAACGGCCGGATCAAATAAAAAAACAGGAGGACAACAAATGTCTCAAGTATTGGAAAAAGCGGCGGAATTAGCCATCGCCATCGAAGAATCGGAAGAGTTATTGAAAGCCAGAGAATGCCAGAAAGCCGTTGAAGAAGATCGTGACGCTTCGGAGATTCTAAACTCTTACTTCAGCATGCAGCAGCAGTTAAACGATCTGGAAAAACAGGGTAAAGAACCCGATCATAATCTGATTACCCAGTTTAATGCCATTCAGGATAAAATGGAAGCAAATGCAAATATTGCCAACTATTATAAGAGCCAAGCGGATCTCGGGCGTATGCTCCAGCAGATCAATACTTTCATCACCAAAGCCATCACGGGTCAGGAACCTTGTGATGAAGAAGCCTGCGCTTCCTGCTCCGGCTGTTCCTGATTGATGTTCAACTGATAACCGCTGAAAAGAGGACTTCTTAAAATGGCAAAAGAAACACCGATGATGAAACAATATCGGAAAATCAAAGGGGAGCACCCGGAGGCGATCCTCTTTTTCCGTATGGGTGATTTTTATGAAATGTTCTGTGACGACGCCGTTTCCGCCTCGGAAGTTCTCGATTTGGTTTTAACCAAAAAAAATGCCGGCATTGACGGTCAAATACCGATGTGCGGTGTTCCTTATCATGCCGCCGAAAATTATATCGCGAAACTGATCGCCAACGGTTTCCGTGTTGCGATCTGCGAACAACTGGAGGATCCCAAAACCGCCAAAGGTCTGGTGAAGAGGGATGTGATCCGCATCATCAGTCCCGGTACGGTTTTGGAATCTTCCTTACTGTCGGAAAGTAAAGGCAATTACCTTGCCGCGCTGTTTATGGCGGAAGACCGATGGGGATTCAGCTATACCGATATTTCCACGGGGGTATTTAAAACGACGGAAGTACAGATCAACGGTACCGACGGAGAAAACATCTTTGATGAAATATATCGGATCAGTCCCAGCGAACTCATTATCGATCATGATTTTTGCGGCAACAACAGCCTCTATCAACAATTAAAGCGCGCCTACTCCGGGCTGATCACGGAAGCTGAAAATGAAGACTTTGACCGGGAAGAGACCGAAAAAGTACTTTGCGATCATTTCAAAGTTGAAAACAGCGA
>CACXDX010000130.1 GCA_902766525.1 uncultured Bacillota bacterium
TGCTATCTGATCGACGCGTCCGCCGCGGAAAAGATCGGTCCGGGTATCACCACCGCTTTCTATTATGCCGATAAGGTGTTTACGCCGTTGACGACGACCTTTATTTACAGTATCAGTGTCGTGCTTTTCCCCAAGCTGAACCGGCGTTTTATGAAGACGGCGCGGCGGGAGTATATGGAGTATGTCTGGACCATTACCTCGCGGACGCTGATCGCGGTCTTTCCCGTTTCGGCGCTGCTGATCGTTTTCGGCGGCCCGATCATCAAAGTATTGTTTGAAAGCGGGAATTTTACCGCCTCCTCGACCCTGGAAACGACGGCGATTTTTATGATGTATGCCGTGGGCATGGCCGGTTTCAGTGTCATTGATCTTTTAAACAAAGCTTTCTTTACCATGAACAGGCTGCTGGCGCCGTTTTTGATCAGTTTGTTCGTGATTTTCCTGAACGCCGTTTTCGATGCCGTTTTCACAATGAACAGCTCCTTGCTGGCATTAAGTACGGCTTTGGCGATGACGATCGGCGCAATCATTACGGTCTTTGTGGTTTTCCGGGGAGAAAAGGGTATTTTGACCTTTGCCTCCATCGTAAAGTCCCTGCTTCTTTCCGTTGCCCTTGCCGGTTTTGCCTGGCTTTTGAAGGATTTCTTTGTGAGCGCGGCCGACGGCAAGCTGATGCTGGTTGCCAAATGCTGCGGTATCGGAGTCGTTACCATGGCGATTTTTGTGGCGGCATGCTTCCCGTTGAAGATTCGTGAGATTTCCGGGATCGTCGCTAACCGTATCGGAAAAAAATGATAAAATGAGATGACGATTGAAAAACATTGTGAGGATGTTTTATCATAAAAAAAAGATCGAATTCCATGTTGGAATCCGACCTTTTTTTGTTTTGAAATTAAGCGTTACGGCGAATGCCGCATAATCCGTTTTTAATTGGATTATTCGCAGGCTTCGCAGACCATTTTATAAATGGCGTCGAGGTGCGCTTCGGTGAATTTCATCGCTCTGATGATATGGCCGAGATAGTAGTACCATTCATATTCATCATATTCATCCGGGAAATTGAAATAGTCTGTGGACCAGTTGAACAGATAAATGACGGAGGCTAAGAACATGTAGGGGAAAGCTTTCTTTTCTTCTTCGGTGAAGGGAGGAAGAACGCCTTTTTCCTTGGAATAATCATTGTAGCCTTTGAGGAAGATCTTGGCGCGATCCATATGGAGCTGACCGTCGATCATGCATTCCCAGGCAACATGGGTGTAGAGCATGCCGAAGCAGATATCGAAAATACGATAGTCCACTTTGGACCAGTCAAAGTCAAAAATACCGACACATTCATCGCCGTCCCATTTTACATTGGCGGGGTGATAGTCGCAATGGCAAACGGTTTTGAAGCCTTTGCCTTCTTCAAGCATACCGGATTCTTTGATCCCCTGAGCGGCTTTGTCGCACATTTCGAGGATATAATCTTTGAATTCCAGATAGCACATATTGTAACGGTCTCTTTCGGAGAGATTCAATCCGTCCGCGCAATGGGCGAAATGATCTTTTCTCGCGGAAAGGAATTCGTAAATCGGCGGCTCTTCCTTTTCGCCGCCGCCGAAACCGTAGGCGCTGTTGTGGAGACGGGACTGGAGGGCACCGAAATTGTAATCCTTTTCCGGTTCCATGTTGGTGTTCAGCCAATCGTAGGGATCTTCACCGTAGAGGTATCTGTAAACAGCCCAGGGATAATTTTCACCGTCTTCTTCGTTTTTGATCCAGGTGTAAGTTTTGCCGTCGGGCATTTTGATAAGGTAAGCGGCAATGTCGAGGCCTTTTTCATAGCAGTAGGCAATCAGTTCATGTTCGGCTTCGATGTCAGCTTCGGATTGAGTGGAGCGGTATCTGCGAACGAAGTAGTCAATGGGTTCGCCGTCGCTGCCGATCATTTCAATACCAAAACTGCGGTTGACATAGCCGCCGAAAATTTCGTAGACTTTTTCGAGTTTACCGAGTTTACAAGTGTCTTCCACGAGACCTTTGATGGTCTTGAATTCGTAGCTTTCCTGCGATAACAATTCTTTCCCGGTAGGATCAATCATGATTACTATTTTCCTCCTTGATCTCCATTGCGGTCTTTTTGTATTTCTCCGCAACTTATTCCGTATACATTATAGCTTCAAATTAGTGGAATGTCAAGAAAAATTTGCGAAATGTTCAAAAAATTTTTTTGGATTTGTCGAAGTTCGAAAAGGATTTTTACGCCTGTCATAATCCTTTTGCCGTTTCATATATTCAGGTAGAAAATGATTCCCGGGAGGTCTTGCCATGCAGGACTATATCGAACAACGCGTGAAGGAATTATCCCGATATATGCTGGAATCCAGGGGTACGGTGCGTCAGGCCGCGGCGGTTTTCGGCGTCAGCAAATCCACGGTGCATAAGGATCTGACCGAACGCCTTCCCCTGATTAATGAGGGAATTGCGTTGCGGGTACGGGAGATTTTGGAGGTCAACAAAGCGGAACGTCATATTCGCGGCGGCGAGGCAACAAAGCGGAAGTATTTGCTTCATGCTGAAGCAAACGGGGAAAAAGAAAAATCGGAAAAATAAAAATAACGTCTCTTAACGGCGGATTCTTTGCCGGAGAGGCGTTTTTATCATGAGAAAGAAATCCACGGTTTCTGTCGGTTTTTTTCTTTCGGTTTCCGCCCGAAGGTGACAATGTTTTTCGCTTTAAAAGCCTATAATGAAAGCGGGAGGGAATCTGATATGGTCTATACGATCTACGGTGACCTGCTGTTTTTTACTGATTTTCTGATGGATCTGACATTGCTTTGGGCCGTCTGCCGCTTCGGGTGTTTTAAGACGCGGCCGGTTTTTCTGATTCTCTCGGCGTTCCTCGGCGGCATATTCAGTTTCGTTTCCGTACTTCCCCAGGGGCTGATTCTGCGCTCCTGGTATGGGAAAACGCTGGTTTCCCTGGCGATGACCGCCGTCGCCTTCCCGAAACTCCGGCTCGGCCAATTTTTCCTTGCCGTGGTCTATTTTTATATGATCGGCTTTGTCATGGCCGGAGCGGTGCTTTGTCTATCCTGGTTTTTTCGGGAACAGGGCTGGTATGAATCTTCTTTTACCTATACGGCAATGGGGCTTTCCGCCGCGCTGATCGTCGCTTTGGCGCTCTCTCGGGGAGGTCGGTTTTATCTGCGGAAGACCATAAGAGTCAATGACGCGACGGAAACGGTGATCGTGGTGATCAATAACAAAAAAAAGGAACTGACGGCGCTTTTTGATACCGGCAATGAGCTGACCGATCCTTTGTCCGGTTTCCCCGTTGCGGTCGTTGAATTTGATGCCGTTGCTTCGCTTTTACCACGAGAAATACGGGATATCTTTTATGCTTCTCCCAACGCGGATCAGGCTTTTTCGGCCTTGAGCCGGACTTCCGTCGCCTCGCGGCTGCGCTTGATTCCCTTTAATTCTCTCGGTGAAAGCAACGGTATGATGCTGGGTTTTCGTCCCGATAAGCTCTGTTTTCCGCAGAGAAAAAAGAAAGAATCAAAAGATATCATCATCTGTTTTTATCCGGGTTCGATGGAAACGCGGCGCCACTGCCGTTGTATCATCAATCCGGCCGTACTCGATAAAATATAAATTCACAGAGGGAGGTCGAAATGGAAAATATAATGAACAAACTGCGCGCGGCAATGATTTTGCAGCGTCTCGAA
>CACXDX010000131.1 GCA_902766525.1 uncultured Bacillota bacterium
ACATTAAATTTCCCGATATCCAGCCCGAACTGACGGACTATTTCGGGATTGGCCGGGTGCGGATAGAATTTGTCCGGTTTGGACATATTCGGAATCATCGCCGTCTTTTCGGGCGGTGTCCCGGCGGCTATCACACCCTCCTGCATGCCCGGCGAAAGTGCGACGACAAACTCGGAACGTTCATAGATCCGTCGCTCCAGACCTCGCAGATACTTGATGGCAAGCGGGTTCCTGATAGCCCCGACCTGGATGGGGAACTCCGGCCATAGATCTCGAACCTCAAATACATATTTCCAGTTCCGACGAGCTTTCAATCTCATGGCAATGTACCCCACGGTCAGTGGCGTAGAGGTAGCATAGACCAGATCGACATTCTTCTCTTTCATCGACTCACGGATTGCCTTCCGGATAAAATTCAAGAACGAAAGCACCTTTCGGGGCGCGGACATATAATTGCTATAGTCGTTTTTGACATAAACCACATCAATCCCGTCGATGGAAATCCGTTCTGATACCGGGTGATTCTCGTTGGTCGAAGAGATCATTGTCACCTGGTGTCCCCGCCGGATCAGTTCTTGCGAAATCCAGTACGATCTTGTCCCGCCCGGATCCTCCGGCGTTTGGAAGTATTGGTGAATATAAAGAATCTTCATAATAATGAATTCTATCGGGTACTCGCCGGTGCAGACAAGGAAACGAGGGAAGATGTCGGTTGAACATTTTTCACCTTCACATCCTGCATCATAACATGATTGCGTTGATTCTTGGTCATATTGACATTCAGCGTTGCATTCGGCGCCGCCAGGTTCCGGATCTCGACTTTCAGTTCGGCATCCATCGGCACCGCGGAACTGCTCAATAGGAATGAAAGATTCTGTCCTTCGTCTTCACAGACTATCCTCAGATCTTCAATCACGATCTTTCCGATATATCCGACCGTTTTCTTTTCTTGTTGTACTCCGGGGATATCATACACATATACTTTATCCACACCCTTGGGCACATTGATCGTCATTCCCTGAATCGTGATATTGGGGAGGCAGCGCTGGGTCAGGCCTTTCCGTTCATTGACCCCGTATTTGAATATTTGTGAAGAGAATACCGCATTCCGATTTTTCGTCACATTAAAAATACAATCTTTGAACAGCACCTCCGCACCGACAGATGTTTTGTAAGAACGTCCATACTCGAGGGGAATCGTATTGGTAAATACGCATCTTTCATATCGGATATTCCCGAACACGGACGACCCCCCGCTGAACCATCCGGTAATCCGGCAATCCGTCAAGGAATAGTCCCGTCCGTAACAATGGATGTCAAACCGATTCATATCGCAATCCACCAACCGGGCATTACTCAAGTTATGCGTCCCCATCACACCCCAGGTACCGGACCCTTTCACCCTGTGAAGCAGCACGTTCCATGCGTTGTTTATATTAATCCCATACCCATAGCGGGTGGTGGTGGAATAAGACCCGTTGATCACCACATCCTCAAAAGTGATATCGGCGCAATCCTGAACCCTGAGGGCCCGGTCCTGGGTCAGTTTGCTCTCCGGGGTGTTGATCGTCACGCCCTTTATGGTAAAATGACACTGGCCCTGGATCTTGATGCAATCAGTAATCTTCGTCGAACCGCTCATTCGGTTCAGGGTAAAGTTCCGGACATAACCGGCCGCGTCGTCATCAAGCCGGACATAAGAACATTTGGGAGAAGACTCCTCGTTGTCATAGGGGGCGATAACTTTGTTCTGGCTTTTTCCGTCCTTGATCAGGAGAATATCCTTCCGGGTATGCCCATATTCCCGGCCGGCCCTGTTGTCCACCCACAGGTTCTGGTCCTCGATAATCAGCAACACCTCCCCTTTTGCAAGCTCCGGAACAGAGGTGAAGTCATCCCCATCTAACAGGTTCTTAGGAACGTTCACTCTGACACTTCTATTGCTTCGGGAGAAAAGATAGGTGTTCTGAGCTTTGTTGGTCACATTGAACGTGATGCCAGAAAAATCATCACGTCCTGTCAGCGGAATCGTCTTGAACTTCTCCGTTATTTCAAGGTCGATTTCGGTCAAGCCGGAATAATCGACAACGCCACCTTCATTGACCGCAGCACGCTGAGCCCTGTAGATCACAGTGGCACGTTGTTCCCCGGTTTTCGCCTTAGACCATCCGTAATCCTCCAAGCTTAATTTCGGGATTGTCTGTTGGGGGACAGACATCAAGGCCAGGACACAGAATGAAATGAGGTTCATATTAACAATCAGTTATCGTTTCTTTTGTGTTTCATCAAGATATCCTGATAAATTGAGACATAGCGTGCTCCGATCTGCTTCCAACTGAAAGTATCAAACCAGGATTTGTCAGGAGATCGATATTGACCGGGTTCCGTCAATAGATCATACAATGCCGTTTCAATATCTTTGATGGAGTTCGGACGGACAGCGCGTCCGCTTTCAAGGGGAATCAGACCGTCAACACCATCATTCTTAGCATAAAGGACCTTTTCTCCTTGAGATAGTGCTTCAATATATACCAGGCCGAAAGTCTCATGGCGGGACGGCAGGGCAAACACACTGCAATGGCGATATGCCGCTTGAAGAACAGTCTTATCCGTAATGCGTCCATGATATTTGAAATGGTCAGGACAAGAGGCGGCAACTTCTCTGACTTGTTTTTCCATTTTTCCGCCGCTGCCGACAAAATGCAGTTTTACATCCGGGATCCGTTTCTGAAGATTCATCACCGCCCGGATTAAACGCCCGGCATTCTTCCGCTTGATGAAGGTCCCCACATACAGGATTTCTCTATCGGGCCTCTCCCTGGGGGTATTAAGTTCGAGATGTTCAAGCCAATAATGATCCACACCATTGGGCAGCAAATCAAACTTGGTTTCCATCTTGGCCATAAAACCCCGCAGATATATATGACTGCAGAAATGTTTCTTGATCGCCGGCGATATAAAAACGATTCGCTCCGCATTCAACAATACCTGTTTCGCTTTATGCCATGTCCAAGGAGCAAAGCGTAAGAAAAAAGACGCATCCGTACTCCGGACAGCAACGACATACGGAACCCCCATATCCCTGTACAATTGATACGCTAATGCACCATCGCTGAAAAGGGTCGTAGCGTGAGAGATGTCAAAAGGCTCCGCCCCCACCTCTTTTTTTAGATCCGCATAAACATCCTTGATCTTCTTATGATAAAGCAGGCGGTGAATCGGACGCAGAATGGGACGATATAAAAAGGAGGTTGCATTGGCATCGAAACTATTCCGCCCGGTCAGTGACCGGAAGCCTTTGCGATGGTATGTATAAACAGTTTGTTCAACGCCCACGGCATCCAGTTCCCTGTACAAGTTCATATGAACCTGGCTACCAAAAAAAGCGTTG
Organism: uncultured Bacillota bacterium; assembly: GCA_902766525.1. GTDB lineage: Bacteria > Bacillota > Dehalobacteriia > UBA7702 > UBA7702 > UBA7702. The sequence goes on from CACXDX010000131.1 coordinate 3,392, forward strand.
CAAATATGAAGGATCCTCATAAACTATTTTTTATCTCCAATAAAGCCTTTTCTCCCGTTTCCCGGTAAAGCGCTATTTCCGCATTAAAAGCATCCAGATTCTTTTGCTGGTCTTCCGGCGAAAGGGGTTCAGTGAAGCTGTTTCCATCAATCTCTTCTATCGGGAATACCACATATCCAAATTGTTTCAGATGCTGGAATAAGACCGAATCCCGGTAAAGGAAGAGCTTGATTCCTTTTCGCAAAGCCCAATAGATATTTCCCATTGCATGCTGGCGCAATGTGCCAAAAATAGCATAAGAGCATGAATCAAATAGTGAGAAATACTCCTTTTTCGGCAGATATGAATCAATGAACGTTAGATTGAATCCATCTTGAGACATGCGATTTTTGACTTTTGCCGCATATTCCATCTCACCATAGCTGAGCGGGATAATGATTCTTCGTTGTTCAGGTATGAACGCTTTCACGGCAAGCCAGACATCAAGGTGATTCTCCATCGGTGATGCCGCATTCCCGATCAGGATTGCTCCCGTCGGATCAGCGACTTGATTCTGCACAGCCACATATCTTCCGACTTGATAAAACAACCTGGCTTTGAACCCGGTATGTTCCTTCATCAAGTCATAATCGACAGCACACACTGGTTGAAAATAATCCACGCGCGATAAGACTTCCCGTTTATGTAGGAAGAACAACGGTTCCATCCAAAGACGCATGAAAAATCTTTTCAAGTTAAAACGATCCGTCAACCGCTTGGTTTCCGGCTTAAAGATATCAATATTGATAAATGACTTCATGCCGACCACCTGCTGCCCATAAATATCATATCCCCAAGCCCACCAGATCATTACCTTGTCCTTGGGAATGGACCGGATAAAACGAAGGATGCTGAATTGGAGAGAATGCAGGTAAACCACATCATAATCCCCAGAGCGCAAGCGCTTTCGAAAACTCCTGGCCGACTCGAAGACCTCCACTCCATCTTCCGGTTTTATAAACCGCAAGTTCTTCCCCCCAGTATAACAAATATAGCTTGACGCTATGGTATCTGCCAAGGAAAACGATTTCATTGTCGGTGACAGAAATTTGTCATCCTTGACAATATGCAAAAAACGTATCTGCTTATCCGTAAACATCGTGATAATGATTTACAAAAAACGGACGATCTCGGATGCTTCCGCCCTGTTCGACACCGGAACGGCAAATTCGTCCGGATAATAACCGATAAACAATTCCAGGATAATCCGCTCGCTATCTTTCATCCCCGTAATTTCCCGAACCGCCTTGTTGTATCCACCCTGATTGATAAGATCTTTCCTGACAACACAACAACCTATACCCATCGAATGAAGACTCAAAGACAGATATGCTGCAAAAATAGATGGGCTAATCATCCAATCATACATCTCATTCGGGGTAAACGCGCGGATATCACCCGTGATGATCAAAGATCTGTCAGCCTGATACTGTAGCTTTTTCCCCATTCGTTTTTCGAGTTTGTCAGGGGGAATCGCATATACAGAAAATGGTTGCCTATTGCAAGCACT
>CACXDX010000132.1 GCA_902766525.1 uncultured Bacillota bacterium
AGCTTTGGCTCAGATCAAGACTCTTGCGGATCCCGCTCCCAACACCGTTCTCGGTCTCTCCAACGTTTCTCAGAAATCGCCTGACCGCTCCCTCCTCAACAGAACTTATCTCGCCATGGGCGCTTCCTGCGGCCTTGACGCTGTTATCGCCGACCCCTGCGATGATGCTCTGATGGAAGTTGCGGCTTCTACCGAAGTTCTTTTGAACCTCAAGATCTATGCCGATTCTTACGTAAAAGTATATCGCGAAAAGAATCTCTAAGATCAAAGATAAAAAGAGCAGACAGTTTATACTGTCTGCTCTTTTTTTGTTGCGTTTTAGACCGAAAATCGTTATAATAATAAAAAGAAGCGATAAAACGCTTCTTTTCAGTGATATATGGCACGCCTGACAGGATTCGAACCTGCGACCTCCGGAATCGGAATCCGTCACTCTATCCTGCTGAGCTACAGGCGCCCGATCACTAATATATTCTAACTTATATTTATTGATTCGTCAATGAGAATTTTGTGAGGTATGACAATGGAAATTTACGATCCCAAAAGTGCAACGAGTTTTTATAATATGGATGAAACCGTACGTGTTGCCGTTGAACGTTTTCAAAACAGCGATCTCGATCAGATGATCGAAAATTGCGGATTTACCAAAGCCGGTGACGGTTTTGATGTCCGTTTCATTCAGCGTGATCTTCACGTCAGTTATCCTTCCGGTGATGTTATTGAGAAAGAAACCGGCAAAAAAGTTGATGATACCTGTAAGGTTTTGGTACTGCATCACGCATCATATTCCAAAGGCGGTTCTCTTGTGGATCATAAAATTTCCTATAAAGAATTGCCCAGCGGTGAGATTTATATCAAGCCCTTTACCAATCGCTGCGTTAAGGCGCTTGTCGGCATTTTTGCGGCGAACCTTGACGCTTTGAAGGGCGCCGTTGAGCATTGCGTTTATACCCCCGAGCGCCACGGTGATTACAGCGTTACCATTGAAGTAATGCCCAAGGTTCCCATTACCCTCATTGTCTACGAGGAAGATGAAGAATTTCCCGCCGACGGAAATATTCTCTTTAACGGAAATGCGGCCAATCATATGCATACCGAGGATTACACTCAAACCTCGGCCTATCTCATTTCAACGTTAAAAAGAATCGCATTTCCAAAATGAGGTGATAAAATGAAATCAATGATCAAAGATCCTTCCCTTGCAGCTGCAGGTCTGTTAAAAATCGAATGGGCGAAAAATCATATGCCCGTATTGAATCTCTTTTCCGAAAGATACAGCAAAGAAAAGCCCTTTGCCGGTTCGCATATCAATATTTGTCTGCACATTGAAGCAAAAACAGCCTGTTTGGCTTTGGCTTTGCGGGAAATGGGCGCAGAAGTGGCTCTTGCCGGTTGCAACCCGCTTTCCACCCAGGATGATGTTGCCGCCGCTTTGGCCGAAAGAGGTGTCAATGTATTCGGTATACACGGCGCCGATGATGATTTGTATTTTGAATGCATCGACCGTTCTTTGGGAAATAACCCTGATCTGATTATTGACGACGGCGGTGATCTCGTTCATCTTCTCCATACCGAAAAAAGAGCGTTGATGGATCGCATCATCGGCGGCTGTGAAGAGACCACGACCGGTTTAAACCGGCTTCGTGCCATGGCGTCGAAAAATGAATTATGTTTTCCGATGATTGCCGTTAACGACGCCGATTGTAAGCATCTTTTTGATAATCGCTACGGTACGGGTCAATCGGCATGGACAGCATTGATGTCCTCGACCAACCTCCTCGTTGCCGGAAGTACCGTTGTCATCGCCGGTTACGGCTGGGTGGGTCGCGGTTTGGCGCTGAGAGCGAAAGCGCTGGGCGCGCGTGTCATTGTGACCGAAATCGATGAGGTTAAAGCGCTTGAAGCGATAATGGACGGGCACGATACCATGTCGATGAATGAAGCCGCGGCTTTAGGTGATTTTTTCATTACCGCGACCGGAAATTGTGATGTTCTCCGCAAGGATCATTTTGAAGTCATGAAAAACGGTGCGGTTTTGTCCAATGCGGGCCATTTTGATGTGGAGATCAATAAAGAAGATTTAAAAATGATGACATCCGAGATCATGCCTGCCAGAGAAAATATTGAGGCTTACTGTTTGAAAGACGGCAGAAAGATCTATCTGATGGGAGAGGGGAGACTCGTCAATCTTGCCTGCGGTATGGGTCACCCTGTGGAAATCATGGATATGTCCTTCGCGGTTCAGGTCGGTTCTCTGCTTTATCTCAAAGAAAAAGGAAAAGAACTTGAGCCCGTTGTCAACCCCGTTCCCCGGGAAGTGGATAAGAAAATTGCCGCTTTAAAACTGGATTCCCTCGGCAAATCCATTGATGTGCTCACGGAGAAGCAGGAAAAATATTGGTTTAACCGTTAAACCGAAAAGAGAGTGAATGTGATGCGAACATTAGCTGCCGAAAAAATTACAGAAGTTGTTGCCGATCTTTGTATTCGTGCCTGTTATGATTTATGCGGCGACGTATATGATACTTTAAAAAAATGCAGAGCATGTGAAAAATCAGCGATCGGTGTCGATATTTTAGATCAGATTACAAAGAATGCCGATATCGCCGCCGAAAACCGCGTGCCGATTTGTCAGGATTGCGGATTGGCTGTCGTTTTCGCTGAGATCGGCCAGGATTTACATATTCTGGGTAATTTTGAGGAAGCCGTCAATGAGGGTGTGAAACGCGGCTATGAAGAGGGATATCTGAGGAAATCCACCTGCACGCCATTGACCAGAAAGAATTTCGGAAATAATCTTCCCGCGATCCTTCATGTCCGGCTTGTTCCCGGAGAAAACCTGCGACTTACCGTCGCGCCAAAGGGAGGCGGCTCCGAAAATATGTCTGCATTAAAAATGTTTCCTCCTGCCGCCGGCAGAGAAGGGATCATTGATTTTGTTGTGGATACCGTGCGTAAGGCCGGACCGAATCCCTGTCCGCCTGTTGTTGTCGGTGTCGGCATCGGCGGGAACTTTGAAAAAGCGCCCCTTTTGGCTAAAGAGGCTCTGCTCGCGGCAATGGATGAACATCACAGCGATCCGGTTTATGCGGATATGGAAAAAGAAATTTTTGTGAAAGTCAATCGCCTCGGCATCGGTCCCGGTGGTTTGGGCGGAAGCACGACTGCGCTTTCCGTTCATATCAAAGACGCACCGTGTCATATTGCGTCACTTCCCTGTGCCGTCAATTTAAACTGTCACGCGGCACGTCATCAGACGAGGGTGATTTAACATGAATACATACGCGTTAACGACGCCGCTTCGGGATAAGGATATCGAAAAGCTGAAGACCGGTGATGCCGTTACAATCAGCGGCACGATCTTTACAGCCAGAGACGCGGCTCATAAACTTTTATGTGATTATCTTGATCGCGGAGAAAAACTTCCGCTCGATCTTGAAGGACAGGTTATTTTTTATGCGGGCCCCGCACCGAATAAGCCGGGGCAGGCCATCGGTTCCGTCGGTCCGACAACAAGTTATCGCATGGACCCTTATGCGCCGATTTTGGTTGAAAAATGCGGTTTAAAGGGTATGATCGGTAAAGGAAAAAGAAATGAAGCGGTTCTTGCGGCTTTGGCGGAACATAAAGCCGTATATTTCGGAGCAACGGGCGGTGTTGCGGCATTGCTCAGCAAATGTGTGGAAAAAGCCGAAGTCATTCTTTTCCCGGAACTGGGTCCGGAAGCCGTTCGTAAATTACAAGTAAAAGATTTCCCCGTTGTTGTCATCAATGATATTTACGGCGGAGATTTATATCAGGAAGCTGTAAAAAAATATAATGAAGAAATATGACCCTGAAATTGAATTTGTTGCTTCCGGCAGTATTGCCGAAGAATGCGGGATCCGGCCGGGAGATCGTCTGATTTCCGTAAACGGAGAAATTCTTCGGGATATCATTGATTACCAGTATACTGTTTTTGACAGCGATTTATCTTTGCTTATCGAGAACAAAGAGGGGATTCGCCGCCAAATCGAGGTTTGCAAAGATGACGATGAAGATCTCGGCATCGGTTTTTGCAGCGCCGTTTTTGACGGGATTCGTAAATGCGGAAATCATTGTATTTTTTGTTTTGTCGATCAGATGATTAAAGGCCTGCGCAAGACTCTTTATGTGAAAGACGACGATTATCGGCTGTCTTTTCTTTACGGAAATTATATTACGCTGACGAATATCACCGAAAGTGACCTGCAGCGCATCTTGGAACAGCGATTGAGTCCTCTTTTCATTTCCGTCCACGCCGTTGATCCGGACATGAGAGCAAAGCTTTTGGGGAAAAAAGATACTCGTCCGTTCCTTCCTCTTTTGAGCGAGCTTTCGTCCCGGGGCATTGATCTTCACGGTCAGGTCGTTCTTGTTCCCGGAATGAATGACGGTAAGTATTTGAAAGAGACCATTGAAGAGATCGGTAATATATCCGGTTTTCGTTCTCTCGCTCTTGTTCCGGTTGGGCTGACAAAGTGCAAAAATAAGGATCTTGTTCCTTATCGGAAAGAACAAGCTCAAAAAATCATCGAGTTGACCCATGAATATCAGCGTCGTTTTTTGGCGGAGAAGGGGACACGCTTTGTTTTTGCCTCCGATGAATTTTATTTGCTGGCGGAAAAAGAGATCCCCGAGGAGATTTCGTATGAAGAATATCCCCAGATCGAAAACGGCGTCGGTTTGATACGCAGTTTTTGGGAAGATTTTTATTTTGCCGTTGAAGAGCTTGAACCGTTCCCCGTTTTGACAAAGGTCTCCGTAATTACCGGCGTTGACGGAGAGAAAGCCCTGCTGCCTCTGATCCGGCATTTGAATGAGACGAAGAATCTTGACGTTGATCTGATTACGGTAAAGAATCTGTTTTTCGGAGAAACCGTAACCGTGACCGGATTGCTGACCGGAAAAGATATTATCGGTGCTCTTAAGAAAAACGGTGCTCAAAAACGAATTTATTTCTTACCCGATGTTTTATTGAAGCATCATACAAATCTGCTTCTTGACGATATATCCGTTGCGGAAATCGAAAAACAGTCGGGTTGTGTGATTCGTGTGGTGGAAACGAACGGTGCTGCTTTGGCTGACGCTTTTACGCAATTAAGAGAGGAATTGTTATGAAACCCATTGTCGCTCTTGTGGGTCGTCCCAATGTTGGGAAGTCTACACTGTTTAATCGTATCATCGGGGAACGCAAGGCAATCGTGGAAGATACTCCCGGTATTACAAGAGACCGGTTATATGAGGATGCCGATTGGTGCGGACATGATTTTATTTTAATCGATACCGGCGGTATTGATTTTGAAAATATGGAAGGTCAGATCGAATCCCGTATCTATCAGCAGGTTTTGCTTGCTATTGAAGAAGCGGATGTGATCATTCTCGTTACCGATGGTATGTCAGGTCTCACCGATGAGGATATGAGAGCCGCTTCTATTCTTAAACGATCAAATAAACCTATTGTTTTAGCGGTTAATAAGATCGATCACTTTGACAATCTCGATTATTATGAATTTTATCGTCTCGGCGTCGGTGAACCGATTCCCGTTTCCTCAATACACGGTATGAATACCGGAGATCTTCTTGACGCCGTTGTTGCTGCTTTCCCCGAATATGAGTACGAGGAAGAAGATGACGAAGTGATTCGATTTGCTTTGATCGGCCGTCCCAACGTGGGGAAATCATCTCTTTCCAATCGGCTTTTGGGAGAAGAGCGAACCATTGTTTCGGATATACCCGGAACGACCAGGGATTCCATCGATTCTCCTTTTGAAGCAGGCGGGCAGCGTTATATTTTGATCGATACCGCCGGTTTGCGCCGGCAGGGCAAAATCAAAGATACAACGGAAAAATACAGTATTATTCGCACGCTGCGATCGGTGGATCGCTCAGACGTTGTTTTACTGCTTCTTGACGCTACGGACGGAGTCACCGAACAGGATAAGAAGATCGCGGGTTATGCTCATGAAGCCGGAAAAGGTATGCTGATCGTGGTCAATAAGTGGGACGCCGTTGAAAAAGACGAAAAGACGATGAAGAAATTCGAAGAAGATATTCGGGCGGAAATGTCTTTTCTGAATTACGCACCGATTGTTTTTATTTCCGCTTTGACCGGGAAAAGAGTTCATACGGTCATGGGTTGGGTTCGCTTTATCTCCGAACAGCAAAATATGCGTATTCCCACTTCGAGAATGAATGAAGTCCTCGGAGAAGCGCTGCGGCTCAATCCTCCGCCGACGGATAAAGGCAGAAAATGCCGCATTCTATATGCTACACAGGTCGGTGTTAAACCGCCGAAAATCGCGATTTACGTTAATGATCCGGATCTCGTTCATTTTTCCTATGAACGCTATCTTATCAATCAAATCAGACAGAGTTTCGGATTCGAAGGCACGCCGGTGTGGCTTCTGATCCGTAAAAATAACGAAAAAGAATGATCGGAGGCGATCCCGATGCTCTATTCCGTTCTTGCGTTATTCGCCGCCTACTTTCTCGGCGCCATTCCCTGGGCTTATATTATTTCCAAATATATATGTCACATCAATATTATGGAGCATGGCAGCGGTAATGTCGGCGCAACGAATACCTTTCGTGTTTTGGGACCGAAATACGGCAGTGTCGTTTTTCTGCTTGATCTCGGCAAGGGGTTTGCTGCCGCTATGATCGGGGGGCTGGTCGGCGGTGAAACACTTTCGGTCTTTACCGGCCTGATTGCGATCGTAGCTCATACGTTATCAATTTTTCTGCACTTTAAAGGCGGCAAAGGTGTTGCGACCGGCGCCGGGGTGATTTTTTGGTGGTGCCCGCCGGCAATCATTTGCGCGCTGATCGTTTGGGCTGTACTTGCCCTTTTGACCGGATATATTTCCGTTGCTTCCATTATTGCCTGTATTTGCTGCTGTATATTTATTGCGCTGTTTGACGGTACTTTTTTGCAGATACTTTTCTGCTCCCTTGCCGTAGCATATATCGTCTTTAAACACCGCAGCAATATCAAGCGATTGTATCAAGGGACGGAAAACAGAGTTGACTGGAAAGAACTCATAAAAAAGAGACGGGAAAAAAAAGAAAAAAATAAATCCTGATCGGGGAAATATTTTCCTCGATCTTTTTTTTCATAACGTTTTCCTTTCATCATATAATGAAATGAACATTCCCGCTGAAAGCGGTTGAGGGAGGGAAATCATTGGAAAAAACTGATGTATTGGAAGGGATCAGAGAACGCACGGACGGTGATATTTATCTTGGTGTTGTGGGGCCCGTGCGTACCGGTAAATCTACTTTTATCCGCCGTTTCATGGAATTGCTCGTCCTTCCTAATATCGAGGACTTTCATGAACGAGAAGTGGCTCGGGACGAACTGCCCCAAAGCGGCACCGGCCGTACCGTAATGACAACGGAACCCAAATTTATTCCCGCGAACGCGGCTGAGATCAATATTCGGGACGGCTTTGATCTTCGTGTGCGTATGGTTGATTGCGTTGGATATGCGGTTCCGGACGCTCTGGGTTTTGATGAAAACGAAGAACCGCGTATGGTAAAATCACCCTGGCATGAAAGGGAAATACCATTTGAAGAGGCTGCCGAAATCGGTACCAAAAAAGTAATAACGGATCATTCGACCATCGGCTTACTGGTCACGACAGACGGTTCCGTCACCGATATCGAAAGAGAAAGTTATATTGAAGCCGAACAGCGGGTTGTTGCGGAAATGAAGGAGTTGGATAAACCGTTTGTAATGATTTTGAATTCAACTCATCCGGAAAGCAGTGAAACGGAGTCCCTTGCCGAAGAACTGAGTGATAAATATGATATCGCCTGTGTACCCGTGAATGTGATGGAAATGGAAGACATCGATATCATAGAAATATTGAAAAACGCGCTGTATGAATTTCCGATTACCGAAATTGAAATATATCTGCCCGATTGGCTTAAAGAAACAGAGGAAAGTCATTGGCTGCGCAAAAAAATCGAGAGTAATGTAAGCGATGTTCTTTCCGATATGCATCGTGTTCGCGATATAGATGATGCCGTTATTGAATTTTCGCAAATGGAAGAAGCAGAATCCGCCGAACTGTTGCAGATGGATCTGAGTACCGGTAAATCCAAATTCTGTCTGGGATTGTCCGCCGATCTTTTTTATCAAATTCTTTCGGAATATGCCGGTGAAGAAATCGAAGGAAAAGAAACAATACTTCGGCTCATGAGAACCTTTGCCTGTTCTGACAGAGAATGGAACAGGATTAAAGAAGCTATGGCAGAAGTTCGGGACAGCGGATACGGCATCGTTAACCCGCAAATCGATGAAATGTATTTGGAAGAGCCTGAACTGATTAAAGAAGGCGGACGATTCGGAGTGAAATTAAAGGCGTCCGCTCCGAGTTATCATTTGATTCGAGCCAATATTTCCACGGAGATCACTCCTCTTGTGGGAACGGAAAAACAGTGTGAGGAACTTGTTCGGTATATTTTGGATGAATTCGAGGATGATCCCCGCAAAATGTGGGAAACCAATATCTTCGGGAAATCACTGAATACCCTTGTACAAGAGGGAATACAGGGAAAATTGTGCACCATGCCCGATTCGGCCAGAGAAAAGCTTCAGGTCACATTGGAAAGATTGGTCAATGACGGAGGCGGCGGCATTATTTGTATTATTTTGTAAGATTTGAGAGTCAGGTATCTTTACCTGATTCTTTTTCTGTTCAACTATTGAGATTTATGTTATAATTGTTGCAAAAGGAGCATTGATATGAACTGGGTTATCATAGACCTTGAAACAACCGGCTTCAGTCCGGTTCATGATAAAATCATTGAAATCGCTGCGATCCGTTTAAATGAAAACGGAGAACGCAGCGTCTTTCACTCTCTGATCGACCCGGAGATGAAAATTCCGGCTGAAATCAATCGTCTGACCGGGATCAGCGATGAACTCGTCAGCGGCCAGCCCCTTATCGGAGAAATCATTCCCGATCTTGTCGATTTTATTGGCGATGCAGTTCCCGTTGCGCACAATGCCGATTTTGACGGTGGCTTTCTCAAACCATATCTCGGTATCTCTCCCGATCGGTGGCTTGACACCGTCGAACTGAGTAAGATGGCCTTTCCGATGTTGGAAAGCTATGCTCTTGCCAATATTGTCACATATTTCGGGATAAATTTATCCCAACATCACCGGGCTTTGGCCGACGCGGAAGCGACAACAGCGTTGTTTTTGTTGATCGATCAATCCTTTCAAACCGCCGAGCCCGGTCTGATTGCGGCCTGGCAGCATCTTTTTGATGATGAGGGTAAAAAATATACCGTATACAGACATTTCTTTGATCGATACGAATCCGATCCTTTTTCCGAATTATACATGCCTCCGGCAATCAAAGATGATGCGGATCGGGAAGAAGAAAAAAACGAAAAAATCGATGATGAGGAAAAAGTTTTCGTTGACGAAGAAGAGTTATCTTATTATTTTCAGGATGAAAACGGTCTGAAAGCTCATGTCTCCGGATATCAGGATCGTGAATCCCAACAACAGATGGCACAGGCCGTTGCCAAAGCCTTTAATCACGATGAATTTCTTCTTGCCGAGGCAGGTACGGGTACGGGGAAAACCATCGCGTATTTGATGCCTTCGATCCTCTACAGTTTAAAAAGCGGAAGACCTGTCATCATCAGCACTCATACCATTCATCTTCAGGATCAGATTCTGAACAAAGATATTCCCGAACTGAATCACTGTTTCCACGGTAATCTTCGGGCATCACTGTTAAAGGGCAGGGGGCATTATCTTTGTTATCGCAAATGGGAAAGCGAATATGAAAAGGATCATCATGATCAGGTTTTCTTTATGGCTCGTCTGCTTCCCTGGGTTAGTCGGACTCGTGACGGCGACTCCGACGGTTTGAATTTCAATGCTTATGAAAAGCGTTTATGGCAGGATTATTCTGCCGTTTCGGAAAATTGTCTCGGTTATCGCTGCCCTTATTTTCATAACCGTTGTTTTGTTCGCCGGGCGAGAAAAAAAGGGGAGCGCTCAAATTTAATCGTCATCAATCATTCTTTGCTTCTGACCGATGCCATGATGGGCAGCGGGATTCTTCCCAATAGCGAGTACTTGATTATCGACGAAGCGCATCAGCTGGAAAACGTTGCCGAAAATACGCTCGGCGGCAGTTTTTCCATGTTTGATCACAGCAGGGTGGTAAATGAGACTTTATCCGTTCTCCAAAAATTGCTTCGTTTTATTACATTTTCCGCTCTTTATTCCGGTGAGGGCAGCAAAGAGGAACTGAAAAAAAAGGAAAATCTGCTCACGGATTTCTGCGATGACTTGCAGGAAAACCGCGGCAAAGGCGAAAACGCCTTCGGTGCCTTAAAATCTTTTCTGGATGATTCTTCCTCGGATCGGAATATGTATGTCAAAACAGTACGAATCAGCGAAAAAATTCGTTTGAATGATTTTTGGCACGATTCTGACGTGGCATTAAATAATTTACTGATCTGGTATGAGGAAAAATGTCGTTTGTTGAACGATCTTTCCGTTTACTTTGAAAATGAATTGGATGATGACGGCAATGAAGCGGAAAAAATCCGTTTTGCTTTGTTGCGCAGCGAGTGGCAGCGCAATACGGAGATTTTAAACGCTTTTCTTAAAGGAGAAGGCGAAAATATCGTTTCATGGATCGAAGCGGGAAATGAAAGAACTGTTTATCCGTTAATAAAAATCGCACCTTTGCGAATTGATCGTGATTTGGCGGAAGTTCTGTATCAGGTAAAAAGCAGCGTTGTTTTCGTTTCGGCAACGTTAAGCGTGAAGCAATCTTTCAGCTATTTCAGAGAAACTTGCGGCATCGATTTATCCGAGCATGACGTTTCCGAACTGCTGCTTCCGTCTCCGTTTGATTACAGTCGTCAGGCCGCTCTTATTACGGCTACCGATGTTCCTCTCGTCGGAACCGTATCGGATTATGAATATCTTGAAAGAATCAGTGAGGCGATCGAACAGATGGTCCTTGCCTCAAAGGGCAGAGCCCTTGTACTTTTTACCTCCCATGCCCATCTGCGCGAGGTCTTCAAGCATATTCGGGATCCACTGGAAAATGCAGGGATCTCCGTGCTTGCCCATGAACTGAGTGGCAGCCGGTCGACACTCCTTAATAAAATGAGGGAAAACAACAGCACCGTGATTTTGGGCGCCAACAGTTTTTGGGAAGGTATCGATGTATCCGGAGAAAATCTCAGTCTGCTTATCATCGTCAGGCTGCCCTTTTGGCCGCCGGATATCCCGACGATCGCCGCGAAAAATGATCTTCTGAAATCGGAAAAACGCAATGCCTTCTCCGAACTCAGTTTGCCTCAGGCTGTGATTCGTTTTAAACAGGGATTCGGTCGTCTTCTTCGTAAAGAGGATGATCGGGGCGTGGTTTGTGTCCTTGATAAAAGGATCTATGAAAAGCGTTACGGAAGTGATTTTGTGGAGTCTCTGCCGGTTCCGAAGCTTTATCACGGTACCGTAAAGGAAATTGTTCGTCTGATCGAGACGAAGTTATAATTTGAGCGGATAACCATATAATTAGATAAAAGCTTTTCTGAGGTGGAGAAATGAGAGTGCTCTTTTTAAAATTACCGCTGGGCTTGCGAAAAATATTAAAAAAAATTATCGGCTAAGAAAAGAGGTCTTTACATTATTGTAAAGACCTCTTTTTTGAATTAATTTAAAAACGGGAGGAGATCACTCCGCACAGATCCGCAAATATAATGGCGATTGTTTTTTTTGTTAATACGGACGGATCGAAATCACCGAAGATCAGGTGAAGAACCCAGAAAGTCATAATCATCATCACCGTAAAAATCAGAATTTGGGAGAACTTCGGATAGGGCAAATAATTGACTTCAAAATATGCGCCGGAAAAAACAGCAAAGGTCAGAGTGAGATTGGCGAAAAGAGTCAGAATCTCGTTTCTGAGCGGAAGAAAATAGAAAACGGCCGAAAAAAAAAGTGAAGTGACCAGAATGATTCCGAGAGTAAAAAAGTATGATTGCAGGATGATTTTTCTGCCGGAATAGAAATTCATACAACCTCCTCAAAAAATTAAAACATATTTTTTTCGGTTTTTCTTGACGGATGGATAGAAAAACAATAAAATATATATGATAATCTTCTATTGAATATGACAGAGAGGATACTTTCATGGAAAAGAAAATTGATAAACCTAAAATTGAAGCAGCATTTAAAGAAATTTTATTGGCTATCGGTGAAGATATTGACCGTGAAGGCTTAAAGGAAACACCTTCCCGCGTTGCCAGAATGTATGAGGAGATCTTCTCCGGGCTTCATGCCGATCCCAGCGAACATCTTTTAAAACAATTCTCTGCGGAACATCATGACGAAATGGTGTTAATCAAGGATATCCCCGTATATTCCATGTGTGAACATCATTTTATGCCGTTTTACGGTGTTGCCCATGTTGCTTATATTCCCAAGAAAACCGGATCGATCACCGGTCTTTCCAAAATTGCCCGTACTGTTGAGGGGTATGCGAAACGTCCGCAGGTTCAGGAACGTTTGACAACGGAAATTGCCGATGCGATCATGTCCCGTCTCGATCCCCACGGTGTTCTTGTTGTGATTGAGGCGGAGCATATGTGTATGACGATGCGCGGTGTGAAGAAACCGGGTTCCAAAACGATTACTTCCGCCATGCGCGGGACATTTAAAAGCAACGCGGCAACGCGCGCGGAAGCTTTTTCATTAATCAACGGGAAATGATTTTTTATGGCAGATGAAAACAATCGGATAAAATTGATCGCGCATAGAGATTTTGACAGACGGGATGATATGTATGAGATCGTGGATTTTCTCAATAAAAACCTTAAAACAAAGGGATTGATGTTTGGCTTGAGAAATGATCCCGATGATGAAAAGAAAATGACGATCAAAATATATGAGGTTTGAGTATGAAGTTTTTGTCCGGTCTGAAAGATTTTTTGGTTACATTGCTGATTGCCGTTGTGATTGCGGCTGTTTTAAAGTTTTTTATCGTTGATTCATGTAAGTTGCTTTCGGAATCGATGGCTTCAACGCTGAATACCGGTGATCGGATTATCGTTTTTAAACTTGCCTATCATTTCGGCGATCCCGAAAGAGGGGATATCATTATTTTTGATCCTCCGGCGGAGATGGATGAAGGAACCGATTTTATCAAGCGTATTATCGGCCTGCCCGGTGATGTTGTTGAAGTCAAAGCGGGAGAAGGCGTCTATATTAACGGCGCTTTTTTGGAAGAACCTTATATCGCCGAAGTTCCTCAATATGATTTCGGGCCCGTTACCGTTCCAGATGAGTGCTATATTGTTTTCGGCGATAATCGAAACCGCAGTGCGGACAGCCACTATTGGTCTTATCCCTTTATTTCCGAAAACGATATCGACGGAAAGACGATCTGTCGCTATTTCCCGTTTAACGAAATGAAAATTTTCCATACGGAAGGATACTGAGCAGATGAAAATTTTAATTGTAAACGATGACGGAGCAAGATGTGAAGGTCTGCATGCGTTGATTCGCGCTTTAAAGGATGATCATGAACTCACCGTTGTCGTTCCCGAAGTGGAACAAAGCGGGAAAAGTCATTCAATGACTTATTTTGATCCGCTTTATTATTTTAAGATCCATATTTTTGAAGTAAATCACGATGCCTATGTCGTTAAGGGAACACCGGGAGACTGCGTATTGATGGCTCTGGATCAGATTTGCGACGGCAAACCCGACCTGCTTCTTTCCGGGATCAATCGCGGCTACAATACCGGTAATACCATTGTCTATTCGGGAACGGTTTCCGCTGCTTACGAGGGAGCGAACAGAGGTATTCCTTCGATCGCTCTTTCCACCGGTTTTATCGATGTCGATTTTGACGACGCGGCAAATGTTTTTAAGCAGATGCTGCCCTGTTTTGTCGAAGAAAAGGGTCTGTTCTTCTATAACGTCAATATTCCTGCCTGTAAACCGGCGGAAATCAAGGGAATTAAAAAGACTTTTATCGATTCTGTTGTTCCCGAAGAATGTATGGAAAAAAGGGTCGATCCCTTTGAGCGTGATTATTACTGGCATTCTTATACCGTTCACAATATCAAAGAATATGTCTTTGATGAAGGTTCCGACGTGGATGTCGTTGAGAAAAAATATATTTCCGTCACACCGTTAAAATATGATTTTCTCGATCGGCAGAAACTTGGAAACATGGATAAATTTATTGACGGTTTTTCCGGCGCTCTCGGGAAAATAAGAGATTTAAAATAAATTTTTTGTCAATCACTTTAAAAAGAAGCAGTAAAATAACATAAACGAAGAGAAAACAACATGCGGACGGCACGAGAATGATTAAATCATTGAGGCTGATCCGCATGATTTCATTTTCCGTCATGATCATGGCGATATAAGCGAATGCGGAGATAATCAACGGTAAAATATAGATTTTAAAAAAGGGAACATGAAAACCGGATATTTTTTTAAGATAGAGATAGTTGATGATAAAAAGGATAGAATCATCGAAGAGGAAAACAAAAATCAAAATCTGCGGTGAAAAAGAGGTATGATAATCTGCGAAACAGAGCGCGGAAAGGTAAAGTATCCCCGTTAAAAAATAGTGAAGAAGCAATCTTGAAAAACGATTCATTCCCTGTAAAATACCGGTCAGGGGCTGCTGCATATAAATAAAGATACCGCCCAAAGCGAGCAGGGAAAGAAGCGGACCCGCTTCTTTCGACGCAAATAATATTTCGCAGATCGTATCGGCATAGTGATAAAGAAGAATCAAAATGGGAACCGTAATCAGATAAGTGAAGGACAAACTGTATTCGATTTGCTGATTGCGGATTTCATCCAAACGGTTGGCGTCAGCGGCGGCGATGGCCGGCATTAGAGGTGTTGTCAGTGCTCCGGTAATGACGGAAGGCAGATGCAATACGGAAACGGCAACACCGATGAAAAGGCCGTAAAAAGCGGTTGCCTCCGGCAAGGATGCTCCGTGCCGGATCAATGCTTCGGGAATCAAAATGGCCTGTATCGCGGGAACCATGGTAAGAATCAAACGGCTGACAGTGATCGGTATTCCGGTTCGGATCATGGTGAACGCCTTTTTTCTTTTGAATTTTCCCACCGCTTCGCCACATATTTTACGATAGCGTCGTAAAAGAAAGAGTCCTCCTCCGCTTTCGGCAAAAAATGATGATACGGAAAAACCGATCAATACAACGGCCAAAGCGTATCCGTTTCTTTGCAGAAATAAAATGAGGCCGACACCGCAGAGGATGCGGATGGATTGTTCGACGACCTGACTTTTACCGATACGGGATACAAGTTGCATACCTTGAAAGAAGCCGCGCAAAGATGAGAAACCCGATATCAATACGATCGTGGGAATCAGAGCAAGAAAGCAGGGTTTTACGCGGTCATCCGAAAAAATCGCATTCGCATAAAAGGGGAAGAAAATATAAGCGATAAGCACAACCAGGCAGCTGCAGCATAATAAGATAACGGAACCTGTTTTAACGATATCGTTGATATTTTTTAAATCTTTTTCGGCACTGATAAGATTCGATATTACCGGCGGGATACCGAGAGAAGCAACAACCAAAAGAAAATTAAAAAAAGGGGACATCAATTCGGTCAATCCCAGGCCTTCGGCGCCGATAATGCGGATCAAAACAGCTCTGTAAAGGACGCTCATGATTTTTACCGTGAAATTGGTGACGATCAATACAGCCGTTCCGAATAATATGGATTCTTTCTTCAATATTTTTCACCGATTCATGATACGATTTTTCCGAAAAATATATACGAAAAAACTTTTGGAAATAGAGAGGATTTTAGCAATAAATAGCAAATATATAAGGTGGAAGTTTTGCATTTAAGCTTAGGAGGTTCAGTATGAAAGTCTATCCGTCTGATAAAATCAGAAACGTTGTTTTAGTTGGTCATCAAGGTACAGGGAAAACCACAGTGGCGGAAAGTATGATTTACAATACCGGTGCTCTTTCCCGTCTCGGCAAAGTTGACGAGGGCAACAGCGTTTCCGATTATCTTCCCGAAGAAGTTAAAAAGAAAATCTCGATCAGTACGTCTTTAATGGCGTTTGAACATAAAGATTATAAAATCAATCTGTTGGATACTCCGGGATTTATGGATTTTTACGGTGATGTGAAAGGCTGCTTGCGTATTGCGGATAATCTTTTGATGGTTGTTGACGCCGTTTCCGGCGCTCAGGTCAGTACGGAGCTGATCTGGGAAGAAGCAGACAAAAGAAAAACCCCGCGCTTTGTTTTGATCAATAAAATGGATCGTGAAAACGCCGATTTCGGTAAAGCCCTCGAATCGCTGAAAAATGTCCTTTCCATGGATATCGTTCCCGTTGTTATTCCGATCGGCGCCGGTGAGACCTTCAGCGGTGTGGTTGACTTGATCGAAATGAAGGCCTACAGTTACGAAAACGGTAAGGCTAAAGAAATGGATATTCCCGCCGATATGGAAGATGAAGCGGAATCCTATCGTGAAGCTTTGATGGAATCCGCCGCGGCCGGCGACGATGATATCATGGAAAAATATCTCGATACGTTGGAGCTTGATAACGACGAAATCATCAAAGGCTTGCGGGGCGGTGTTAAAAACGGTGAGGTTGCTCCCGTTTTTGCCTGCGGCGCTTATACGAATATCGGTATCGATAAGGTTGTTGACGCTGTTTGCACCTACGGTCCCGATCCCATCAGCGCTTCCGAAGAAACGGATCCCGACGCTCCCTTCGCGGCTCTTGTATTTAAGACCATGACCGACCCCTATGTCGGTAAAATCAGTTTCTTTAAAGTTATCCGGGGCAGCTTCAAGACGGAAGGCGTTGTTTATAACAGCAGCAAAGAAGCGGATGAAAAAATCAGCTCCGGCGGAACCATGATGGGTAAAACTCAGGTCGCTGTCAATGAGTTCAAAACCGGCGATATCGGTATGCTGGCAAAAATGCCGAAAGCCGGCAGCGGCGATACCCTTTGCATGAAAGGTGATAACATCGTTTTGGAAGGAATCGAATATCCCGTTCCCACTTTGACGATTGCCATCGCGCCGAAATCCAAAGCCGACGGAGATAAGCTCGGTAATGCGCTTTCCCGTCTTTTGGAAGAAGATCCCACGCTCCATCTGGAAAAAAATAAGGAAACAAAACAAACACTTCTTACCGGTCTCGGTGAAGCTCACGTCGGTATTGTGATTGAACGTCTGTCCAAGAAATTCGGCGTGGAAGTTGAAAAAGAACCGGTTAAGGTTCCTTACAGAGAATCCATTCGCGGTTCCGCAACGGATATCCGCGGCCGTCACAAGAAACAGTCCGGCGGTCACGGTCAATTCGGTGATATCGTTGTTGACATGGGATATTGTCCCGACAGCGAATTCGAATTTACCGAAACGATCTTCGGCGGTTCCGTTCCCAAGAATTATATCCCCGCTGTTGAAAAAGGTTTCCGTGAAGCCATGGAAGAAGGGATTCTCGCCGGTTATCCCGTAACCAATATCAAAGTGAACTTGAAAGACGGTTCCTATCATCCTGTTGACTCCTCGGAAATGGCTTTTAAAATTGCTGCTTCTCTCGCCTTTAAACAAGGTTGTGAAAAGGCCAAACCCATTCTCCTCGAACCCTTCATGGATGTTGAAGTTCTCGTTCCCGATCAATTCATGGGCGATATCATGGGTGATATGAACACCCGTCGCGGGCGTGTTCTCGGCATGGAAAAATCCGGTAATATCCAGTGCATCAAAGCGCAGGCTCCGCTTTCGGAAATGTATACCTACGCCATCGACCTTCGTTCCATGACTCAAGGGAGAGGTTCCTTTACGATGAAGTTTTTCGATTATGAAGAATTACCTCAGAATCTCACTGATAAGGTCGTTGCCGCGGCAAAGGCCGAAAAAGAATGAGCTAAATTTTAAAAAATAAATATAAAATACCATTCGTGTAAACGAATGGTATTTTTTTCTGTCATCGATCGTTTTCTTTATCATAGAATGGTAAAAAAATCAAAGGAGCGCTTATTATATGGGATTAGCGCAGGTTATTTTAATCGGAGCTTTGGCGGGACTTGCCACGGCGGCGGGAGGTTTGATCGCCGGATTATTGCCAATCGCAAATGAAAAATGTTTTTCCGCGGTTTTCGGTTTTGCCGGCGGTGTTATGCTGGGTTTATCTCTTTTCCAGCTGATGCCTGAAGGCTATTTTTTCGCCCGGGGTGTCACCGCGGTCTGCATCGGTTTTATCATCGGAATCGGTATAATTGCTCTTTTAAGTACTTTGCTGAACGGCAGGGGAATAAATGAAAATGAAATAAACCATGACTATAAAAAAACAGGTTTAATCATTGCGCTGGCGCTGGCTCTGCATAATTTTCCCGAAGGGATTGCGATCGGTGTCGGTTTTGCCGGCGGTAATAATCTGGGATTTTTGATCGCCATGGCCATGTTTTTGCATAATGTACCCGAAGGGATCGGTATAGGGGCTCCTTTAAAGAAAGGCGGATCAAATTTCGCATATATTCTTTTACTGACAACCATAACAGGGCTGGTGACACCGTGCGGCACGGCTTTGGGTTGGCTGATCGGCCGGATTTCCATGTCGGTCCTGGCCGCTTCGATGGGAATGGCCGCGGGAGCTATGGTCTTTGTATCTTTGACAAAACTCTTAAAATACCGTGATTCCTGGAACAATCTCGGCGCATTTTGCGGAATTCTTCTGACCTTTATCATTGCCTGAAAAAACAGATATAATTTTTATTAATATAGTTTAATATTTATACTTTATGATTTTGCCTTTGATTTTTTTATTTATTTTTTCATTATACTGTGATATAATAATATGAATAATTACTTTAACACAGTTGAAGGTGAAAACATGAAATTAATTGATATGCATTGTCATGTTTTTCCCGATCAGATTGCCGCTCATGCCATCAATACATTGACTCAAAACTGTGATTATAACCCTGAAGTCAATGCGACGCTTGAGGAAACAATCAGGATTCAGAAGGAGTGGGGATGCAGACAATTTGTGATGCTCGATATTGCTACATCGCCGCAATCCGTTCCGACGGTCAATGATTTCCTGATCGAACATAATGACAATAAACATATTTTTTCTTTCGGAACGATCCATCCCGAATACCGATTTTTCAAGGAAGAATTGGCTCGTCTTGAAGAAAACGGCATCAAAGGCATCAAGTTTCATCCCGGTTATCAAAACTTTATTATGGATGACCCGAAAATGTTTCCGATTTATGACGAAATATTCAAAAGAAATATGATGATCCTTTTTCATTCCGGTTTTGATCCTGCTTACGCCGATGTTGACTGGTGCGCGCCGAAAAGAGCAAAAACGCTTCTTCGCACCTTTAGAAAAGGAAGGATTATTCTGGCCCATATGGGGAATTGTCTCGGCAGTGATGAAGTGATGAGATACCTTATCGGTGAGGATGTATATTTTGATGTATCCATGGCCTATCTGCATATGGGTAAAATGAAAATGGAATTGTTGATTAAAGCGCATGGTCCCGATCATTTTCTTTACGCTACGGATTGTCCCTGGAGTTCCGGATTAAAGACTCAGGAAACCATCGCATCAATGAATCTGCTTGAAAGGGATAAAGAAAAAATCTTTTATAAAAACGCAGCCCGTATATTGGATATTGATGAAAGGGAGGTTGAATAAATGAAAAAAATTAATCGTTTGCTTGTTGCTAACCGCGGTGAGATCGCTATTCGTATTTTTCGCGCGGCCCATGATTTATCCATGAGTACCGTTGGCGTCTATTCCAACGAAGATAAATATAATCTGTTTCGTATGAAAGCGGATGAAGCTTATTTGCTCGGTGAAAAAAACGGCCCTCTTGCCGCTTATCTTGATATTGACCTTATTATTCATCTTGCCAAGAAGAAGGAAGTCGATGCCATCCATCCCGGATACGGTTTCCTTTCCGAAAACGCGGATTTTGCCCGTGCCTGTGAAAGGGAAGGCATCCTTTTTGTCGGTCCGCCTTCCACCGTTCTCGAACAAATGGGTGATAAGATCAAAGCCAAAGAAATTGCCAAGCGCTGCAATGTTCAGACGATTCCCGGCAGTGAAAAACCGATTCGGGACGTTGAAGAAGCCAAGAAACTGGCAAAAGAATTCGGCCTTCCCGTTATTTTAAAAGCTGCCGCCGGCGGCGGCGGACGCGGTATGCGCTTGATTGAAAATGAAGATGAAATCGAGGACGCTTTCGCAATGGTAAAAGGCGAAGCAGGCAAGGCATTCGGCAATGATGATATTTTTATGGAAAAATTCCTCGTTAATCCGAAGCACATCGAAGTCCAGATCCTCGCGGACAAATACGGAAATGTTGTTCATCTTTTTGAAAGAGATTGCTCCGTTCAGCGCCGTTATCAGAAGGTTGTAGAATATGCTCCCGCTTTTTCCGTTGACCCCGATGTTTTGGATAAACTGCATCGTGACGCTGTTAAAATCGCGAAAGAAGTGGGATATGTCAACGCCGGTACCGTTGAATTCCTTGTTGACAAAGACGGCAATCACTATTTTATTGAAATGAATCCCCGTATTCAGGTCGAGCATACCGTAACGGAAATGGTGACCGGCATCGATATCGTGCAGACTCAGCTAATGATTGCCGAAGGACTCCCTCTTGATTCTCCGGAAATCGATCTGAAATCCCAGGATGATATTCATGTTAACGGTTATTCGATTCAATGTCGTCTGACAACGGAAGATCCCAATAATAATTTTGCTCCGGATTATGGGAAAATTACCACATATCGAAGCGGCGGCGGATTCGGTGTTCGTCTTGATGCGGGCAATGCCTATTCCGGTGCGGAAATTTCTCCTTATTACGACAGTTTGCTTGTTAAAATTACGACCCATGACCGTACCTTCCTGGGGGCGATCCGTAAAGCGCTGCGTTCCATCGGAGAGATCAGAGTTCGCGGTGTTAAAACGAACAGCGCGTTTTTATCGAATATTCTTCGTCATGAAGTCTTTTCCTCGGGTATGGCCTATACGAAATTTATTGATCAGACGCCCGAGCTTTTTGAAATCGATCTGCCCCGTGACCGCGGTACGAAGATTCTGAAATTCCTGGCCAATAAAGCCGTAAACGAGGATCATAACAAGACAGCTGATTTTGAAATGCCTCGTGTTCCCAAAAAACATCATGACGCGCCGAAAGAAGGGTTAAAATATCTCCTTGATGATCTCGGTCCGGACAAATTCAAAGATTGGATCCTTGATCAAAAGAAGCTTCTGATTACGGATACGACTTTCCGTGATGCTCATCAATCGCTTTTGGCCACGCGAGTCCGCAATCACGATCTTTACCGTATTGCCAAAGGTACCGCCTATAATATCAAAGATGCTTTTTCCATGGAAATGTGGGGCGGCGCCACATTTGACGTCGCATATCGCTTTCTCCATGAATCCCCCTGGGAACGTCTGGATAAACTCCGCAAAAAAATTCCGAATATTCCTTTCCAGATGCTTTTGCGCGGCGCCAATGCCGTCGGTTATACGAATTATCCCGATAACCTGATTCGTGAATTCATTCGCGAAAGCGCCGAAAGCGGCATCGATATCTTTCGTATTTTTGACTCCTTGAACTGGCTCCCCGGCATGGATCTGGCTATTGATGAAGTATTGAAATGCGGAAAAATCGCTGAAGGTACGATTTGCTATACCGGTGATATTCTCGATCCGAATCAGGAAAAATATAATTTAAAATATTATGTTGATCTTGCCAAGGAATTGGAAAAACGTGGAATTCAGATTCTGGCGATTAAGGATATGTCAGGTCTGTTAAAACCTTATGCAGCCAAAGAACTTGTTTCTGCGTTAAAGAATGAGCTCTCTATACCGGTTCATCTGCATACTCACGATACCAGCGGGAATCAGATCGCCACTTTGTTGATGGCATCCGAAGCCGGTGTGGATATTGTTGATACGGCAATCAGCAGCCTTTCTTCTCTGACAAGCCAGCCGTCGATGAATTCTCTTGTCGCGGCTCTCAGCGGACAGGAACGCGATCCCGGATTTGATCTCGATGATCTTCAGCAGCTTACCGATTATTGGGAAGATGTTCGTCCCTATTATCATCGTTTTGAAGGCGGAATTAAAAATCCGGCTGTTGATATATATCGCTATGAAATTCCCGGCGGACAGTATACCAATTTAAAACCACAGGTAGAAAGTCTCGGTCTCGGTCACCGCTTTACCGAAGTAAAAGAAAAATATAAAGAAGTCAATGAAATTTTAGGTGATATCGTAAAAGTCACGCCTTCTTCCAAAATGGTCGGCGATCTTGCCATTTTTATGGTACAAAATAATTTAACGAAGGAAAACATCGTGGAAAAAGCCGCTCAGCTTAATTTTCCCGATTCCTCCATCAGTTATTTTTCCGGCATGATGGGGCAGCCTTTGGGCGGGTTCCCCAAAGATCTGCAAAAAGCCGTACTAAAAGGAATTGAACCGATTGATTGTCGTCCCGGCGAGCTTCTTCCGCCTGTTGATTTTGACGCCGTTATCGAAGATGTGAAAAAAATTACCGGCAACAGTGATTTGAATTATCACAGAGCGGCGATCAGCAGCTGTTTGTATCCGAAAGTTGTGGAAGAATATTTACGTCACCGCGTAGAATACGATGATCTCAGTCACTTGGAAAGCCATGTATTCTTTGACGGTCTCGCGGCCGGTGAAATGACGGAAGTTGAGATCGAGCATGGGAAGACTTTGATTATTAAGTTTGTCGGCCTCGGGGATCTCAATGATGACGGTACAAGAAACGTAATCTATGAATTAAACGGTATTCAGCGCCAGATTACCGTCAAAGACCTCGATGCGGACAGCTGGGTAAAAGAAACCGTAATGGCTGATGAAAACAATCCCGGTGAAATTGCTTCCTCACTTCCCGGCGCCGTTTCCGCAATCCTTGTTGAAGTAGGGGATGAAGTTGAGGAAAATCAAACCATTGCTATGATCGAGGCAATGAAAATGGAAACCAATATCACTGCTTCCAAAGCAGGTATCGTGGAAAAAATATGCGTTCAACCCGGTGATACCGTTAAAGCCGGTGAATTGCTGCTGGTGATCAATTAAAAAAGGAGTATCGTTAAATGGTCTTTGTAAAAGCGTTTCGGGCTATTCGTCCCGCCGAAAATCTTGCCGCTGATGTTTCCGCACTTCCTTATGACGTTATGAACAGAGCGGAGGCAAAAATAATGGCGGAGGGAAATGATCTTTCGATTCTTCATGTCACAAGAGCGGAAATCGATGTTCCCGATTCAGTCGGCGACTATGATGATGCCGTTTATAAAAAAGCAAAGGATAATCTGCTTTCTTTTTTGGAAAAAGGCGTTTTGATCAAAGAAGATGCTCCCGTCTATTACATTTATCGTGAAGTTATGGGCGATACCTGCCAAACCGGTATCGTCGCCGCTGTTTCCGTCGATGATTACGAAAAAGACCGCGTCATGAAGCATGAATTGACACGCAGAGAGAAAGAGGCAGATCGTATCCGTCATTTTGAGGAGTGCGATTGCCAGACGGAGCCCGTTTTTTTGACCTATCGTCATCAAAATATAATCAGTGATATGACTGCAAAATGGATTCAAGATCATGCTCCGCTTTTTGATTTTCAATCCGATGACAAAGTCCGCCATATCTTGTGGTGTATTGATGATCCTTCCGTAATTGCTTCGCTTGATGAATGTTTCGGTAAAATTGATAAAATGTACATCGCCGACGGTCATCATCGCACCGCATCCGCGGCAGCGGTTTGCCGTCATCGTAAAAAAAATCAGGGAGAACTTCCGGCTGATGATCCCGCTCAATTTCTTATGGCCGTCATTTTCCCCGACAGTGATCTGCGGATCATGGCTTATCATCGTGTGGTTGCGCTGCCCGAAAGTTTTAACGAGAAAGATCTGTTTGACTTTTTAAAGAAAAATTTTATTGTTGAAAGAGTCGGAAAAGAGTGTCTTCCCCGTGAAAAACATCAGTTTACCATGTATTTGCGGGGAACATGGTACTTGTTGAAGGCATCAGACGAGCTTTATTTGAATGAAGGCATCGCGTCAAATTTAGACGCGGCGGTTTTGCAGAAGAATCTGTTCGAGCCTTACTTCGGGATCGAGGATCCCAGAGGGGATCATCGTATCGATTTTGTTGGCGGCATTCGCGGTACCGGAGAAATTATGCGTCGCTGTGATAATGAAAACAGTGTCGGATTTTGTCTTTATCCCGTTTCTATTGCCGATTTGATGAATGTTGCCGATGACGGAGAAATTATGCCGCCGAAAAGCACATGGTTTGAACCGAAGCTGAGAAGCGGATTATTCCTTTACAGTTTACAAAAGGATTAAAAGAATATGGAAAAGAAACAAAAAAAACAGCAAAATTATTTGCACAGCGATTTTTATATTCGCCGCATTCATTCTCTGCTGGGGATAATTCCTATCGGCATATTTCTTTGCTTTCATCTCTTTATGAACAGTTCTGCCATTATCGGAGTGGAGGCGTGGGCCGCTGTTATTGATGGCATGCGCAGTATTCCCTTTGTAATTGTGGCGGAAATCGGAATCATCGCGATTCCCTTTATCTTTCATATCGTCTACGGTTTGTATATCGTATACTTTTCAAAGATGAATATGAAATACCAGTACTATCGCAATTGGATGTTTATCCTGCAGCGTATTACGGCGATAATTACCACTATTTTTGTTATTGAGCATGTTGTTTTTGTTCGTATCATGACAGCTTCAACGATGGATGTTATGACCGCAATGGCTCATGTCGTACAGACTCCACTCGGATTTGTTCTTGAACTGATCGGTGTTTGGGCATCGGTATTTCATTTCAGCAACGGCATTTTTACTTTTCTTATCACCTGGGGCATACTTCAGGGAGAACGACTGCAAAAACTTTTCTCCATTTTGACGATGCTGCTTTGCGCAGGCATGTTTTTATGGACTCTGATTATTTTGATTCGTATTGCGATGATGCCGATTTAAAGGAGTTTAAATATGACACCGAAAGCGATTGTCATCGGCGGCGGTTTGGCCGGGCTGATGAGTGTTATCAAATTAGTTGAAAACAATATAGATGTTGATATCATTTCTTTGGTTCCCGTCAAAAGATCTCATTCCGTATGTGCGCAGGGCGGCATCAATGCCGCATTGGATACAAAAGGGGAGGGGGACTCCGTAGAAGAACATTTTTACGATACGATTTACGGCGGGGATTTTCTTGCTAATCAAATGCCCGTTAAAGGCATGGTTGAAGCTGCGCCGGAATTGATTTATATGTTTGACCGTATGGGCACTCCTTTTACAAGAACTTCCGAAGGTATTTTGGATTTACGCCGCTTTGGCGGAACCAAAAAGAAAAGAACGGTTTTCGCAGGTGCCACCACGGGGCAGCAGCTGGAATATGCTCTGGATGAACAAGTCCGCCGCTATGAAGATGAAGGGAAAGTTCATAAATTTGAAGGCTGGGAATTTTTAAAAGCAGTTCTTGATGATCGGGGTATTTGCCGGGGCTGTATTGCCCAAAATCTGGCAACGATGGAAATCAAAGCTTTTCGTGGCGACGCTCTTTTGCTTTGCACGGGCGGAGCAGGTGTTATTTACGGTAAAAGCACAAATTCATCGATCAATACAGGCAGTGCGGCTTCCATTATTTATCAACAGGGTGCGGCTTATGCCAACGGTGAATTTGTTCAGATCCATCCGACTGCAATGCTCGGTGATGATAAAACCCGTTTGATGTCCGAGTCCGCCCGCGGTGAAGGCGGTCGCGTTTGGACCTATAAAGACGGAAAACCCTGGTATTTTCTGGAAGAAATGTATCCGAATTACGGAAATCTTGTTCCCCGGGATATCGCTTCCCGGGCGATCCATAAAGTCTGCGTCGATATGGGTCTCGGTATAGACGGGGAAAAACAGGTTTATCTTGATCTCACTCATTTGGATAAGGATTTTTTGGAACAGCGACTTGGCGGCATTTTAGAAATTTATGAAAAATTCCATGGTGATGACCCGAAAAAAGTACCGATGAAAATTTATCCCGGTATCCATTATTTTATGGGCGGCATTCACGTTAATTGGGAACATATGACTTGTCTTACCGGTGTTTTTGCCGCCGGGGAATGTGATTATATGTACCATGGTGCCAATCGTCTCGGAGCCAATTCATTGCTTTCCGCCGTTTACAGCGGCACCGTTTGCGGTCCTGCCGCAGCTCGTTATATTCAATCTCTCGATAAACTTTCCGAGGAAGAAAGTGAAACGCTTTTTGAGAAATATTTAAGGGAAGAGCGCGCTTATGATGATGAAATCAGAATGATGGAT
Organism: uncultured Bacillota bacterium; assembly: GCA_902766525.1. Taxonomy (GTDB): domain Bacteria; phylum Bacillota; class Dehalobacteriia; order UBA7702; family UBA7702; genus UBA7702. Next base: position 26,429 of record CACXDX010000132.1, read on the forward strand.
GGGGATGAAAATCCCTATCTGCTTCATCAGGAAATGGGACAGCTCATGACGGCCAATGTCGGTATCGTTCGATATAACAGCAAGTTGGAGAAAACCGATATCGAACTTCAGAACTATTTGGAACGTTGGCATCATATCAATATGATCGACCAGGGCAGCTATTCCAATCAGACCGTCATGTTTGTCAAGCAGCTGAAAAATATGATGGAATTGGCCCGTGTCATTACCCTAGGTGCCTTAAGACGAAATGAAAGCCGCGGCGCCCATTATAAGCCGGATTTCCCCGATCGCCTCGATGATGAATATCTGAAGACCACAAAAGCGTTCAAAACGGAGGACGGTCCTCGGTTTGAGTGGGAAGAAGTCGATACCTCTCTCTTAGAGCCTGTACAAAGGACATATGGAGGTAAAAAATAATGGAACAGGAATACTTCATTTTAAATATAAGACGTCAAAATGATCCGCATTCTTCCTCCTATTGGGAAGAGTTTCATATCCCTTATAAGCCGAATATGAATGTTATTTCTTCCTTGATGTACATTCAAAAGCATCCCGTCAATGCCGAAGGGAAAAGAGTTAATCCCGTTGTTTTTGAATGCAATTGTTACGAAGAAGTTTGCGGCGCCTGTACCATGGTAATCAACGGAAGACCGCGGCAAGCGTGCTCCGCGTTGATCGATAAATTTATCGATAAAGAAGGAATCGAAAAACCGATCATCATTGAACCATTAAGTAAATTTCCGACAGTACGGGATTTAATGGTTGACAGAAAAAAACTGTTTGACGGACTTAAAAAGGCAAAAACCTGGATACCGGTTGACGGATCCTTTGCTCTGGGACGAGGTCCGCGCTATGATGAGAAAAAAAGAGCTTATTCTTATCTGCTTTCACGCTGTATGACCTGCGGCTGCTGTGCGGAAGCATGTCCGAATTTCAATGAAAAAAGTGATTTTATCGGTCCACATGTTTTTCCGCAAGTTCAGCGTTTGAATATCAATCCACTGGGTGAAATGCAAAAAGATGAACGTTTAAAGGCGATCATGGCACACGGCGGTATTCAAGGATGCGGCAATGCACAAAACTGCGCTAAGGTTTGTCCGATGCATATCCCGATTCTGAAAAGTCTCGCAGAATTAAATTTTGATGTAAATATATATGCTTTGAAAAAAATTATCAAATGGTAATAAAAAAGCCTCCGATTCGTAAAGAAACGGAGGTTTTTCATTTTTAAGTGAAAAAGAAAAAAAAGAACATGACCATTTATATTGAAAACTATTTTTTCGGGGAGTAAAACGGCTCTCAACGCGTCGGTTTTTCCGCAAAAAAGAACAAACAACGGGAAAGAAAAAAAGTGGGGTCAGATAAAAAAAATGTAAATAGATTAAAAAGAAGAGTGAAAAGAAAACGAATCAAAGAACATTTTTAAATAATAAGAGAGAGAATCGGAAAAATATTTTTTTAAAAAAGATGATATCTGAATTGACCAAAAAAATATATAAAAAAGCGTCGAATAATAACAGATAAAATAACCCGTATTATTTTTATAGATTTACTTTACATAATACCTATTATAAGAAGATGCGGATATTTTAGGGCATAAATTCCCTTTTGCACAGATCAAAAAATAACGCGGCAGATATCATCGAGACCGCGTTAATGTTTATATGATTTCCAATTCATCTTTTAAAATATGATCAATGACAAGCTTAACATATTGAAAAGACGCGCCACCCTGAACAAAACAGATGTACGGCGGTCGAATCGGCCCGTCCGCGCTCAACTCAATGGAGGATCCTTCAACAAATCCGCCGCTGGCCATGATGATCTGATGTTCATAACCCGGCATATCCCACGGTTCCGGAATAACATGCGAATCGACGGGAGAATATTTTTGAATCCCCCGGCAAAATGATTTTATTTTTTCCGGATCGTTAAAACAAATGGCATTTACGATATCACCGCGGCGGTCATTTGTTTTCGGTATGACTTCAAAGTTCAGAGCTTCCATGATCGCTCCGATGTAGATACTTCCTTTTAAGGCTTCGGCGACAACGTGCGGAGCATTGAATATTCCCTGATATAAAAAACTGTTGCTGATCAAACTGGGGCCGACTTCTTTGCCGATACCGGGTGCGGTTAAGCGAAAGGACGCTCTTTCGATCAGATCCCCTCTTCCCACAAGATACCCGCCGGAAGGAGCAACGGTGCCGCCGGGATTTTTGATCAGAGAGCCGGCGACCAAATCCGCTCCTGCTTGCAATGGTTCCTTTTCCTCGCAAAATTCACCGTAACAGTTATCCACAAAAACGATGATTTCAGGATTGATGCCGCGAACTTTTTTGATCAGTTGTTCCATTTCCGCGATGGTTAAGGCCTTTCTGAGGCTGTATCCTTTGGAGCGTTGGATATAAAATACCTTCGTTTTCGGAGAAACGGTTTTTTTCAGATCTTCATCGCCAAAAGGATGGATTTTATAACGTATTCCCAGCTCAAGAAGGCTTCCTGTGTCATTTTTCGTTCTGCCCAAAACTTTAAAAAGCGTATCGTAAGGTTCGCCGTAAATGACCATTTCATCATCGTTCATCAGCATGGCAAATAAAGCCAGCGTAATACTGTGAGTTCCGGAAACGATCTGCTGCCGAATGAGCGCTTCTTCACCGCAAAAAATCTCGGTATAAATTTCTTCCAGTTTATCTCTGCCGGTATCCCCCATACCGTACCCGCTTGTTAACTGAAAGTCCTGATAATTGACGCGATGACGCCGAAAAGAAGTCAGGACCTTCTCCTGATTATATGATTCAAGATAATCAAGATATTGTTTTTGATTTTGAACGGCATCCAAGCCGATTTTTTCTAATTGAGTAAAGGATTTATTCATGCGTTTATTTTTAATCTCGAAAAAAGAAGGCGCTGTGAATGCCTTCTTTTTTCATTTAATCTTCACTTTTTTCAACATTAAAATTAATGGCTCTCGATGGCATAATTGTTGATATAGCGTGTTTATAGATCAGATTTTGTTTCCCTTCGGAATCAAGTACAACGGTAAAGTTGTCAAAGCCTTTTACATGTCCTTTTGTTTGGAAACCGTTAACAAGATAAATGACGACGGAGATACCTTCTTTTCTGACTTGATTTAAGAAATAATCTTGTAAATTGACTGTTTTTCCCATGTGACATTGACCTCCAAAATAAAATAAAACAAAATAAGGAAATGGCTTATTTAAATGTTATCACTTAAAAAGTTTTTTTTCAAGCATTATTATTTCATTCACAATATTTTTTTTATCGGTTTCAGTGTTAATCTCAAACCAATGGATCCTCGGATCCCTTTTAAACCAGGTTATTTGTCGTTTGGCAAAATGGCGTGTGTTTTTTTTAAGAATTTCTTTGGCTGTTTCTTCATCATATTCTCCCTCGAAGATCGGCAGGATCTCCTTATAACCGAGGGCAGAGAGGGCATTTCCGTTTTTGGGATATCCCATTGCCAAAAGATCGGCAACTTCATGAACAAGCCCCTCTTTAAACATTTGATCGACCCGTTTTTCGATCCTTTGATAAAGCACGGCTCTATCCGTATTCAATCCGCAGATCAAAGCGTTATAAGGACAGGCCCAAGGATCACCGGAAAATTCTTCCAGATCGTATTTCATTTCCAATGCTCTCACGATTCTTTGCAGATCATGCGGATGAATCTTCTCGGCGCGGCGTGGAAATTTATTCTTCAGCATCTCGTAAAGAGCGCCTTCTCCCCTTTCCTCTTCGATTTTTTTTAGTTCTTCTCTTTTATCCGGATCATTGGCGGGAGAATCGGAAAGATCGTAGCTTTCATTGAGTACAGCGTGAATGTATAAGCCGCTGCCGCCGCAAAGGATCGGGATATTTCTCCTGTTCAGTACGGCATCAATTGATGCTTTGGCATCGATCTGGTATCTGCCGATATTATATTCGGTCTCCGGGCCGACGATATCAAGAAGATGATGAGGGATTCCCTTGCGTTCTTCCGCTTTTATTTTAGCGGTACCGATATTTAAGCCCCTGTATACCTGGGCTGAATCGGCGGAAATGATTTCCCCGTGCAGCCTTGCGGCGATTTCCACGGCGATCTCGCTTTTTCCCGTTGCCGTCGGTCCGACAATAGCGATAAGCTTATCTTTCATGTCAGGTCCTTAAAAACATTCTTCGAATTTCATTGATCGAAAACTTGATCGAGATCGGTCTGCCGTGAGGACAGGTAAAACCGTCTTCAGCCCGATCGAGTTCTTTAAATAAATATAAAATGTCGGCATTGGTCAGATGCTGATTGGCCTTTACCGCCTTTTTACAGGCTTTAGACATGATTTTTCGTTCTAAAACCGTATCGATGGAGAGTTCCTTTTCCGAATCCAGCCAGCCGTCGGCGAATTCCTTTAAGAATGTGACTTCGTCGATATCTTTGATCCATACCGGTGCTTCTCTGAGAATAAAAACATTTTCTCCGAATTCCTCTAAAACAAATCCCATTTGGTTCAAGACGAGAATATTTTCGATGACCCAATGAAACTGTTTATGATTGAGATCAATCTCCAAAGGAATCAGTAACGGTTCTCTGATGGGATCTTTTTCGGAAATGCTTTTTTGATCTTATTAAACAGCAAGCGCTCATGCGCTGCGTGTTGATCAATGAGATAGAGCGCGCTGTCATTACAGGCAGCGATGAAGGAACCGGCCACCTGTCCCAAGATACGCAAAGAAGAATAAAAACCTTCACCGAAATCAAGGCTTTGGTCTTCCGCTTTTACCTTGAACGGAAAATCGTTTTTTTCCGCTTCAATATTATTTTTGAAAACAGAGTCTGTGTTTGCGGCTTCGGGGGAATCCGCGGCAAACAACTGCCGCACCGATTGAATGGTCGTTTGATCCTTTAACTGAAATTTTTCTTTTGCACCTTTCGGCTTTAATTCATTTTGTTGTAACGGTGATGCTTTTCCCCGCATTACCCCGCGCAATTCGGCACGAAGCAGATCGGGATCATCGGCAAAT
>CACXDX010000133.1 GCA_902766525.1 uncultured Bacillota bacterium
CAATGATCCTGTCACCGCCATGAACGCGCCCAACCCCGAATACAACAGAGATTATCAGGAATTTAAGCATATGGGCGACGAGATCAAGGAGATTCTCATGCAGGCACGTCAGCAGGTCAGAGACGACGCAAAAGCAGCCGCGGCGCCCAAACAGGCCGTCACCTGTCCCTGCTGCGGCGCAACTACTTTCCCCGATGTTCACGGCTGCTGTGAGTTCTGCGGCGGTTCCGTCAATTAACGGTTTGATCCCTTTTTCCTTCCCAAAAAATCCCCATCCGTTGCCATTGGTATTGCAGCGGATGGGGATTTTATAATGAGCGGTTGTTTATCCATTTTGCTATTTTAAACAAAGCCGGAAAGCTGTTGTGATTACCGGAAAAGATTTTGCACTTTCGGATGAGGCTCGTACTTTTTCATATTTTTGGCGAGGGCGTCAAAATTAGGCTTGCGGGAAGTCATGTTATGACAATCCGTTCCGAACAAAATAGGATATTCCTCTTTGATCAGCTTCTTGGCAAGTTTTTTGCCTTTTCTCTCAGAGAAAGCCGACAGATTCAGCTGGAAAATTGCGTCCGGAATACTCAGAATTTCGTTAATTTCACTTTCGCTGAAGATATCGACATATCGGTCAATATGGGCAATAATAATCTGCATGCGGGTTTTATAAGCAATTTCTTCCACTTCTTCCACCATCCATTTATGATAGCTTGTAGTAAATGGAAATTCGAGCAGTAAAGTGTTCATTTCCGCGTTGCCCAACTGCTCGATATCATCCAGTTCATAAAGATTATGTTCGAGCGCGATTTCGGCAGCAAGCAAAATCCGGGGCATACCGGGATAAGCATGGCTCATGACGGATTCATAAGCCGTCTGGCGGCGTTTCAGAAACCTTTCAACGCTTAATTCATGCTTTCTGTAATGGGGTGTCGCAATAATTGTTTTCACACCCTGCGCCGCTTGCGTTTTTATCAGGGACAGACTGACGTCAAGATCGGATGCGCCATCGTCAATCCCCGGCAGAATATGGCAATGAAAATCAGTATCAAAAAAATTCATAAGAACGATCCTCTCATCAGATGATTAATAAATCAAAAAGTGAAAAATCATTTTTTGTGTTTATGCTTTTTCTTTTTTGAACCTTCACCGTAACCATAACCGTAACCGTAGCCATACCGTCCGTAACCGCCGAGTTCGGAGTCCGCATCGGTAAGCACAAAGCCGATCAGATTCGCTTTCGCCATTCTGATCGATTTGATTGCCTTGTCGATTTCAGAATATTTGGTTTTGTTCTCTCTCGCTGTCATAATAATGCCTGACGCTTTTGATGACAACGTAAGGCAATCAGAGACTAAGTTGATAGGCGACGTATCAATAAACACAAAATCGTACTCATCACACTTGGCTTTAAGAAAGTCCATCATATAATCCGAGCCAAGAAGTTCCGAGGGATTGGGAGTGGAAGGTCCTGAGGAAAGAAAATCCACACCCGGACGCAGATCACGTACAACGGCATCTTCAAACGACTCAAATCCCATCAGCACTTTGGTCAGACCATGCTTGTTGCTTGTCTTGAAATACTTATAAATCGTAGGATTTCTGAGATCGCCATCCACCAGCAGAACTTTGGCTCCGATTTGTGCCACAGAAATAGCAAGATTGATCGTTGTAGTCGTTTTTAAATCATTCATATTGGGGCTGGTAATCAATACAACGCCGTTGTTGACGGTTGACATGGAAAACATGATATTCGTGCGAATCAGGCTGTAGGCAGATGTAATGGGGAACGGCGTATACTGATTCAGTACGGTAGCTGTCGTAATAATTTTTTCGTTGTCAACATTCGTTTTCTTCAGCTTATTGTTAAGACTGATTTCCTTTTTCGTGATATTGAGTGCCTTGGCAAATTTGAAAAAGTCGGGCACACTGCCAAGAACAGGAACCGCATACATTTCTGTCAGTGCTTTTTCGTCGGTGACAGTTGTTTTCATCATGGTCGTGACAGTTATGATACCAACCATGCCCAGC
>CACXDX010000134.1 GCA_902766525.1 uncultured Bacillota bacterium
AACAAAATGATGAGATAAGAACCGGTATTTTTATTGAATTCGATTGTTTTTTTAACGTTATTATGCTATAATATGTGTTCCGAAAAAAAGGAGGAAGCAACAATGGCTGAAAAAGTTATCCTGGCATATTCCGGCGGTCTCGATACCACCGCGATCATTCCCTGGTTAAAAGAAACTTATCATTATGACGTAATCTGCGCCTGCATTGACGTGGGACAGGAAAGCGAACTGGACGGTTTGGAAGAAAGAGCCAAACTTTCCGGCGCGGAAAAGCTTTATATTCTCGATGTTGTCGATGAATTTATCGATGACTTCGTGATGCCCTGTGTTCAGGCCAATGCCGTTTATGAAAATAAATATTTGCTCGGTACATCGATGGCTCGTCCTCTTATCGCCAAAAAACTGGTGGAAATCGCCAGAAAAGAAAAGGCGACGGCGATCTGCCACGGCGCTACCGGTAAAGGCAACGACCAGATCCGTTTTGAATTGGGTATCAAAGCCCTTGCGCCCGATCTGCGTATCATCGCCGCCTGGAGAGATGATAACTGGAACATGGATTCCAGAGAAGCCGAGATCGCTTACTGCCGTGATCACGGTATTGATCTGCCTTTTTCCGCGGACAACAGCTACAGCCGCGACCGCAACCTTTGGCATATCAGCCATGAAGGTTTGGAATTGGAAGATCCCGCCGCGGCGCCGGATTACGATCACTTGCTCGTTCTCGGCGTATCTCCGGAAAAAGCACCCGATGAGGGCGAAGAGGTCAGCCTCAGCTTTGAAAAAGGCGTGCCCGTCGCCATTAACGGTGAAAAGAAAAAAGCCAGCGATATCCTGCGTGATTTAAACCGTCTCGGCGGCAGGCACGGTGTCGGCATCGTCGATATCGTGGAAAACCGCGTCGTCGGCATGAAATCCCGGGGCGTCTACGAAACGCCCGGCGGAACAATCCTCATGGAAGCCCATATGCAGCTGGAAGAATTGATCCTCGATCGGGCGATGATGAATATGAAGAAGGTCATTGCCGCCAAACTTGCCGATGTGGTTTATGAAGGAACCTGGTTCACGCCGCTTTGTGATGCGCTGAAGGCCTTTGTGGCCTCAACCCAGGAATACGTTACCGGCGAAGTGAAATTCAAACTCTATAAAGGGAATATCATCAAGCAGGGAACCACTTCTCCCTATTCTCTCTATAATGCTTCTCTCGCCAGCTTTGAAACGGGCGATCTCTACGATCATAAGGACGCCGCCGGTTTTATTACCCTTTTCGGCTTGCCTTTGAAAGTTCGTGCCATGAAATTACGGGAAGCGGAAGGGAAATAATCCCTGGGCATGATGCTGTGATGTTGGGCGCTGCCGAAGATGAAGCGGATTTCGAATTCATCGAGGGGACGACCGGCAAGAATGCGGACTCATTCTAAAATGATCCCGAAAAGAAGTTCTTCTCAAAAGAGAGGAGCTTCTTTTGTGTCTGTTTCATGAACAAGAACTGCATAAACGGGCCGATTTGTGAATATCCGGGGTGTTTTTGGGCTGAAAGTTGACAGAAGGCCTGTTTTTGTATTACAATACTCTATACACTCTATACATTTTTTATGAAAGAGGTTTTTTATGAATGCCCGTTTACGGATATCGCTGTTGATTTTTGCTTTGCTTCTGGCTTTTTTCACTTTCTCCGCCGGTGTCTTTGCCGTTGAGGACGACGATGCCTTGGCCGAAGGCAGAGTCGATATGAGTGAAGAAGAATATGATGAATACGAGGAATATGACGAATCCTCGACGGATTCCTTTTCCTCGCTGATGGCGGACGCGGATTTCCCCTATTCTTTTGTGAGTCCCTATACCGGTTCAACTTATTCGGTTCCCGTTTCCTCCCTTACTTTAGGCGTTGATGTCTCCCGTCATAACGGAAGTATTGATTGGAAAAAAGCCGCCAACAGCGGTGTGCAGTTCGCGATCATTCGCGTCGCTTACCGCGGCTATTCTTACGGAACACTCAACGAAGACAGCCGCTTTCGTGAAAACATCAAGGGCGCTCAGGCTGCCGGGATCAAAGTCGGTGTCTATATCTATTCTCAGGCGACGACGAAGAAGGAAGCCGAAGAGGAAGCCGCTTATCTTTTGAAGCGAATCGGCGGTTACGATTTGGAACTTCCCGTTGTTCTGGATTATGAATTTTACAAACCCCATGAGGGAATATTGGCGGAGGCTTATGACAGCGGCAAACTCAACAAAGAATCCGCCACCGATGTCTGCCTCGCTTTCTGCAATTATGTCAATGAGCGCGGTTACAGTCCCATGGTCTATGCCAATGCCAGTATGCTGACGAATTATCTTAATTATGAGCGTTTGCACGCAAAAACCGATATCTGGCTGGCGAAGTATTCCACGACGCCGAGATATTCCGGCCGATCCTTCAAAGATGTGGAATTTTGGCAGTACACGTCTTCGGGGACTGTAAACGGAATCTCGGGCAGTGCGGATTGTAATTTCGGCTTCAGCGATAAGATCTACAATTATCAAAACGGCGCTCTGCCTTTTTATGACGTTCGCTCGAATGTTTGGTATTATGACCAGCTTGTCACCTGCTATGAACGGGGACTTTTCGCCGGTATCGACGCTCATCATTTCGCGCCCAATCGGGCGATGAACAGAGCGATGCTGGTAACGGTGCTCTATCGTATGGAAGGTTCTCCCGTTGCTCACGGTTCGGCAAGTTTCACCGATTTAACGTCCGGCTGGTATCGTGATGCCGTCAACTGGGCGGCGGAAAACGGTATTGTGGCCGGCT
>CACXDX010000135.1 GCA_902766525.1 uncultured Bacillota bacterium
CCGCACCCGTGATATCACGGTGCTTACCCGGGAAGAATGCTCCTGCGGCCGCACTCATGTGCGCATGAAACGGCCCATGGGCAGAAGCGATGATATGCTCATCATCAAGGGCGTCAATGTCTTCCCGTCTCAGATCGAAGCCGTTCTTTTGAAAGAAGGGCTCAGCGCCAACTATCAGATCGTTGTCGACCGCGTCAACAACAGCGACACCATCGATGTTATGGTGGAAATGACGCCGGAGATCTTCTCCGACGTGGCCGGTTCCATCACGGCGAAGGAAAGAGCGCTTGTGAATTCTTTAAAATCGATGCTCGGTATCTATGCCGGTGTTCATCTGGTCGAACCTCGTTCCATTGTGCGCAGCGAGGGGAAAGCCGTCCGTATTATCGATAAGCGTAAAATCTGAGGAGGTCAAATTATGGTTATTCAACAAATCTCTGTATTTCTGGAAAATAAACCCGGCGCCTTTCGCAATGTCGCCGCGCTGCTCTCGCAAAACGGCATTAATATGCGGGCCATGTCCGTGGCGGAAACGGCTGAGTTCGGCATTTTAAGGGTCATCGTCAACGATAACGAAAAAACCAAACAGGTGCTGAGCGACGGCGGCTATATCTTTAAGGAAACCGGCGTTTTGGCCGTAAAAGTCAGCGACCATCCCGGCAGCCTCATGAAGGTGCTGGATGCCGTTGCCGATGCCGGTATTTCGCTGGAATATATGTATGCTTTTGCTACCAAAAAGGAGGACAGCGCCTGCCTGATCCTGCGTGTGGATGATGTTGAGGCGACGGTGAAGGTTTTGACGGCGGCCGAAGTACAATTGGCCTCTGCCGAAGAAATAAAAAATCTGTAAAAGGGTAAAAAAAATACCCCCTCAGAGGGGGGCAAAAAACATCCCGTGATTTTGAGCGTAAGAGAAAGATACAATGATCGGGATGTTTTTTTGTTATTTAAATCAAACTGTAATGCAGGAATTCTTTACCTTCGAGGTCGCGGATGGAAAAACGTCCGTCTTCATAGATCATATAGCTGTGGGGCGTGTCGTTTTTGGGGATCGCCAGCGAGCCGGGATTGATATAAGTATATTCCCCGTTTTCACCGCAAGCTTCCGCCGTGGGAATGTGGGTATGACCGTGAAGCAGGATATCTCCTTTTTTCAGCGGCGGCAGATTCTTTTTGTTCCAGGTATGGCCGTGGGTAACGAAGATCATCCGCTGATCGAGATAGAGGATCATGTAATCGGCCAAAACCGGAAAATCGAGGACCATCTGATCTACTTCGGCTTCACAGTTCCCGCGAACGCAGAGAAGCTCTGCTTTCATGCCGTTGAGCAGTTTGATCACTTCTTTGGGCGCGTATTCTTCGGGCAGGTCATTGCGGGGCCCGTGATAGAGCAGATCCCCGAGGAGGATCAGCTTTTCGGGTTTTTCCGCGTCATAGCGTTCCTTCATGATCTTTGCGTATTTCATTGAACCGTGGAGGTCGGAAGCGATCATCAATTTCATGGTGCAATCTCCTTCAGTCATGTACGGTAAGCGGAATCAAGAGTGGTTAAAATCCTCTTTGCGTTTTCAAAAAGGGCTTGTTCTCTGCATAAAAGCAGGATGTCACCTTTTTCGACAAGTAATTTCAAACTGTTTTCATCCCAATTTTCAAAGGGCGTTTTTTGCGGGGAAAGCTGCAGCAGACAGCTTTTTTTACGTTGTTTCAGATATTCTTCGGGAGGGATCCCGTTAAAGCAGAGCCCCGCGACGGGCATCCGTTCGGCCTGCAGCAGATCGTCGCTGAGCGGAGAACGGACGGAAAGAAAGATCGGTTTTGAAAAGGTTTCGGCGAGTCGGTAGAGATCTTTTTCCGAAGCCGCGCCGATCACGGCGCCGTCGATCAGTCCTTCATCGAAGAAATAGAGCAGCTGTTTCATGGGCACGCCGTCAAAGCGGCCGAAAACGCGGATATCCCGATCCTGCGCTGCCTTGAGATGACGCGCGTCGGCTTCGCTGACGCCGAAAGAAGTGAAGGGAATAAAATCCAGGAGTATTTGCCGCGCCTCATTCAATCCTTCATCGCCGGGAACGACGGGCCCCCTGAGAAAAGAAATCCTGTCCATTATTTGCCTCAGATCAGGTTATTTGCCCGAAGGTAAGTGTGGATGTATTCGTCGATATCATTGCCTTCCCAGTAGATGCGCTTGATCATCAGCGACATACGGCTGGCGTTGATCAGCCCTTCCAGACTTTTCAATGCGGGTTCGATCTCGGGATATTTTTTAATGGCTTCATCCGAGATCAAACAGCAGGTGACTTGGGGCAGAAAGAAGTAATTGTTGTCAACGAGCTGCTTGACGTCGAGCTGACTGAGGTAAGGCGATACCGAAGGAGCGATATAGAGGTCGATTTCGCCGTCGATGAGAGCGCGGAAACCGCTTTCGTCATCTTCATAGACTTCGGCTTTTTTGAATTTCATGTTATATGCTTCGCAGATCGCCTTATAGCAATCGAGCCTTTTGTAAAAACCTTCATCCATGCCGATGGTCAGATCCTGAGAAAGATTGGCGATTTCCGACAAAGTGGAGGGAGAATTCAGTTCCTCTCTGCGTTGAAGAGTGATATAAAATGAGGTGGTACTGGAATAACCGATTTCTTCGGAAGCGGTGATGCCGCGATGTTTGAGGGTGTTTTGCACGTCCTGCGTCAAAGTGGGTGTGTTGATCGTCTCTTCCGTAAATTCAAGGGCATTCACGGCCAAAGAACCGGTGTAGTCAAAGAAGATCTGGATATCGCCGTTTTCCATTTTTTCCAGCAGCGAAGCGGAGGTGGAGTCATCATAGTAAACGACTTCGGCGGTATAATCCGTTTTTTCCGTGATCAGATTTTGCGCCAGATGCGCGAGGATATTCTGTTCGGGAGTGTTCTTTGTGGCGATTTTGATCTGCGCTTTGGAATTTGCTTTCGTTTTGCCGTTGCTGTCGGCGGAAGGCTGATCGCCGCAGCCGACGCAAAAAAGGAGCGCGGCAAGACAGCATATCGTTATGATCGATCGAAAAAGGTTTTTAACGCCCATGTTCATAACCTCTTTTTTTCGGAGAATATCATTAGGGTAGAAAAAGAGAAATCTCTTTTCGGGAGTTCCATGACTGCAGCTTATTATAACATAAAAGAGAAAAAAGTAATAGATGTTTTTTTGTGACAAAATATGGTATAATGAAAAAAATGAAAAAAAGGAGCGAGTTTTATTCATGTCTGTTCAATATGTTGACTGGGATTTGATGACGAATTTTATGATTGATGCCTTTGTCGGCTACGGTGTCCCCCGGGAAGATGCCGAAATATGTGTAGACGTTTTGATCGAAGCCGATCGACGCGGCATCGATTCCCACGGCGTCAATCGCTTCAAACCGATTTATCTTGACCGCATCAAAGCCGGGATCCAAAAACCCGTAACGGAATGGGAGATCGTAAAAGAAACGCCGACAACGGCCGTGATCGACGGCCACGACGGCATGGGACAGGTTGTCTCTTACAATGCGATGAAGATCGCCATCGAAAAAGCGAAGAAATATGGTATGGGCATGACGGCGGTGCGCAACTCCACCCATTACGGCATTGCCGGTTACTATGCGACCATGGCCACAAAGGAAAACTGTATCGGTTTTACCGGCACCAATGCCCGTCCTTCCATCGCGCCGACCTTCGGTATCGATAATATGCTGGGAACCAACCCGATGACCTTCGGCCTGCCCACCGATGAAGAATTTCCCTTTGTGATCGACTGCGCCACTTCCATTTCCCAGCGCGGCAAAATTGAAAAATGGGCACGCCTTAATAAGGCGACGCCGGCGGGACTTGTCATCATGAACGACGGTTCGACGATGACCGATTCCGCCGCGATCCTCGATGCTCTGATCAAAGGCGAAGCGGCCTTCGCGCCCTTGGGCGGCATCGGTGAAGAATTCGCCGGTTATAAGGGATACAGCTACAGTGTGGTCATCGAGATCCTTTCCGCCGCCCTCCAGGCCGGGAACTATATGAAGATGCTCTCCGGTATCGGTGTCAACGGTGAAAAGGTCCCCTTCCATCTCGGTCATTTCTTCGTGGCGATCGATACCGAAGCCTTTGAAGGTGCCGACGTCTTCAAAAAGACCGCCGGTGATATCCTGCGCCAGCTCAGGAATTCCCGCACCGCGCCGGGCTGCGATAAGATCTACACCGCCGGTGAAAAGGAATATCTGCACTATATGGCCACGAAAGATAAAGGCGTTGCCGTTAACGACGCCGTACAGAAGGAGATCCTCGCCGTTCGGGATGAATTGGGCCTGACGGAAAAATATGACTTTGATTTTTAAGCTCACCCGAATCGAAAGGGGAGAAAAGAGAAAATGAAAAAAATTCTGTTATTCTATTCCTCGCCTTGACACTGTGCTTCTTCTGTGCCTGCGGCAATCATCAGATGTACTACGATAATCCCGAATATCAGGAGGAAACCGAGCAGACGCAGGACGAAACGAAAGACAGCAGCGGAGATGAATCCTCGAATGGTGAATCCTCGAATGGTGAATCTTCGGGAAATGATACCACCACAACGCAGGAGGAAGAAACCGTGGAAGAATACAATCCGCAGACGGAATCTTCCGACAACGATCTCGCCGAACAATACGGCTATTGATTCGGATCGGGAGCATCATAAGTAAAGTTTTTAAAAACAAAAAACAGACCACTCATTTTGAGTGGTCTGTTTCGTTTTTTAAATTATCACATCATCCGGAGGGCAGATTATGAGATAATAACAGAGTACCTTAAGATCGATGCTTATTCGGAAACGATTTTGAACCAAATCGGGTTGGTCGCGGCGTATCCGCCGTTAGCATCGGCAGCGGTGAAGCTATACCAGCAATCTTCGGCACCTTCGGCGAATTGGACGTCAAAGGTGACGGTTTCCGTATTTTCACTGGCATCGAAGGTCTTCTGATCAACGGGGACACCGTCTTTCCAGAGGGTAACTTCGGTAAGACCGTTGACAGCGGTAGCATCAATGCTGAGTGTTACACCCATACCGGCAGCGACTTCTTTGGTATCGCCATACATGTTTTCAGCGGCGGGAATGAGGATCGGGCCGGTGGTGGCGAAAGCTTTACCTTCTTTGAGTACATCCATGTAGTTGTTTACACTATAGTCATCGCCGAGGAGAGCATACGCGCGGATGATGCCGGGATAAAGCGTGGTGGAATGGGCGTCATGCTGGTCGGAGCCGGCGCTCAAATATTTCTTGGTGCCGTCATTCCAAAATGCCATGGCGGAAAGCAGAGCCATTTCGTCAATGTTCTTATAGCCGAGGCTCTTGATGCTTGCGCCGAGGTTATCCATGTCGATTTTTTCCCACTGTTCTTCGGTCATGCCGGCTTCAATGGCGGAAAGATTGATGGTGGACTGGAGTTCAACGAGATCAAAGAGATCCCAACCTTCATCGGTGCCCGTAGGCAGGCTGGCCTGATTGTTCAGGAAACCGTAGTCGGTATAGGGATGGTTGCAAACGACAACGGCATTGTATTCATGACCCTTGTCAATAACTTCCTGCGGTGTGGTGGCGGAAGGATTGACGATGTTACCGGTGTAACTGGGATCATTCTGTTCCGCATCCGATTTCGCGCAGTCAATGTTCAGCATACCGAAATGGCCCCAACCGGGAGAAACTTCCAAGCTGGGAATGAAGGGAATACGAACATCCGGATTCCCTAAAACAGCCGCATAGGTAGACATTTCATAGTCATAAAGACGGGAGTCATGGTCGGAAACGAGAGAGAAGTCAAGTTTCGCGGCAACCTGAGCGCGGAAAAGATCGGCGGGGAGTGTTGCGCCGTCCCCAAAGACGGAATGCTGATGGTTATCGGCGGTGTACCAGCCTTCTTCTTCCGGATCGATGATGGTGGGAATGGTGAATTCATATTCCACGCCTTCATCACCGACATTGGTTTCATATTTGGCAGCTTTGGATTCAAAATCCGCGCCATAAGAGGCGGTAAAGGTAACACCATCAGCTTTGGGCATTGTGAATTCAACGCTGTAGGGATCTGTGGCGCTTAAAGCATCGGAGAATTGAACCGCTCCGCCGAGGGTCTTCATTTCGGTGACGACACCGGAAACGGTGACTCTGATCGGAATCTTATTGCCTTCTTCGTCAACGGCGGTCAGTTTAATGGGAGCGCCGGCTTCCAAGACAAAATCTTCGGTGGTATCTTCGCTCAAAGCAATTTCTTTTTCGGCAAAGGTGTAGCCTTCGGCTTCAACTTTGATGGTGTAGTCGCCGTTGGGCAGGTCGAGGCTGTATTCTCCGTTTTCATCAACGATATCCCAGACGAAAGGCTGGAGATTTTCGATGACTTCACCGCCGGTGGTCTGATATTTACCGTTGGTTTTGGCTATGACATAAGCGCCTTCTAAAACTTTGCCGTCTGCGTCGGTAACTTTACCGCTGACTACGGAATGTTCTATGCCCACTGCGGGTTCGTCGGCAGCTCTGTAAAGGAAGGTGACGACCTGAGCACGGCTGCAGGTAACATTCGGGCTGAAGAGAGTACCTTCTTTGTTGGTGCCGGTGGTGATGCCTTCACCGACAGCCCAGAGTACGGCATTTTTGTACCAGGCATTGTCAGCGACATCGGTAAACGGATTTTCGGTGTCTGCAGCGACTTCAGGTTCGCCGGCAGCTCTGTAGAGGAAGGTCGCGACTTCGGCGCGGGTGCAAATGCCGCTGGGTTTGAAAGTGGTCGCGCTGGTACCTGTGGTGATGCCTTCACTGACAGCCCAGAGTACAGCATCTTTATACCAATCCTGAGTGAGATCGGTGAACGGATTTTCGGTGCCTTCGGGAATTGCGGGAGAGCCGGCGGCTCTGTAAAGGAAGGTCACGACTTCGGCACGAGAGCAGTTCCCCTTCGGGCTGAAGGTGGTGTCGCTTGTACCTTTGGTGATGCCTTCACCGACAGCCCAAGTAACGGCATCCTTATACCAATCTTCAGTCACATCTTCAAAATCCGTACCGGATTCACGTTCGTAGACATGCTGCAGATAAG
>CACXDX010000136.1 GCA_902766525.1 uncultured Bacillota bacterium
CGGATTGCCTTTGCCGACAAGGCGCATATAGAGGATCGACCAAAGGCTGAGGCCGATGCCGATAATCGCCAAAACGGCAAAACAGAGAATCTGAAACCGATTCGGATGAACTTCGGCGGATATCCGCCACATCAAAAGGGGGATCAAAATCACAAAAAGGATCAGTCCCGACAAATATCCGATCAAATCTTTCCTTTTCATTGTTTATGCTCCTTTGCTTTTTGATTCCGTCAGCCTGCCGTTTTCACACCTGCATCATGGCTTTTTCCAGTTGATTCAGATTGCGGCATTCGATCATGGCGTCGCAGAAGGGGATATAGAGATCGGCCGCGCTGTCTTCTTTTCCCCAACGGGATGCGGGTTCCGGGTTGAACCAGAGCAGCTTTGAGGATCGCTCTCGGATCGCTCGTATTTCCTCGGGTTTCGGCGGGAACCAGTTGGTTTTGGCGTCGCCGACGATGATCACCGTGGTTTTTTCGGTCAAAGCGTCGCTGTACTTGCGGTGAAAAGCTTCCATGGCTTTGCCGTAGTCGGAAACCCCTGTCGTGGTGCACTGTTCCTTGCTTCTGCCGGTCCGTTTGGGATAGGCTTTGTCCATGGCCGCGGCGATGGCCTCGGCGGCGGATCCGTTTTTGAAGGAAAGGGTCGTTTCCACGATATTGTCGATAAAGAGGAAGGAACGGACGGAACGAAAATAACGTTCCATGGCGCAGACCAGCTGCAGGCAGAAGCTGCTGTAAACGCCCATGGAGCCGGAAATGTCGCAGAGGATAACGAGATCGGGCCGGTCTTTTTTCTTATCAAGGTGCTTCATCTCCGCGGGAAGATGTCCGCGCTTTGCCGTTTCCGCCATGGCTTCACGCATATCGGGGATACCGTATTTTGCCGGTTTCAGGCGGTAGGAGTAGCGCCCCGCCAGTTTTTTGCCGAGGCGGGCGACTTGTTTCTCCATGAGGCGGACCTGGCTCTCGCTGAGGGCGGAAAAATCCTTTTCGCTGCAGTTGACTTCCGTCACCGCTTCCTCGATGCCCTTTTCCCCCAGGTGTGCCAAACGCTGCCGCTCACAGCAAAGATGCAGATATTGATCGAGATCATTCAGGAGCGTCTTTCCGTTTTCATCATTATTTTGTTTGAGCGCGTAATCCGCCATAAACCAGCCGAGACTGATCTTGAGCTGTTCCGCCATTTCCGCGGCGGAAAGCTCTTTCAGCGTATCCTCTCTCATTTTTTCTTCGATGAGCTTTGCCGCTTCATTACCGTTTCCGTCGCGAAGCAGACCGTAAAAGCGGCGGGCCATGGGGCTCATGCCGGCGGTGCCGGCTTCTCCGTCACGGCCGCCGTCACAGGCTTCGGTCCTCGGCCGCGCCGTCGTTTTGAAAACGGGCTCCCGTTGAAAGCAAATGCGCCAAACCAGATCGAAGACGTTTTTTTGGTCTTCGTTTTTCAGCAGCGTTGCCCGGAGGATCGTATAAACTTTTTCGGAGTCTTCCACGCCGAAAGCGGCGAGACCTTTTAAAGCGTCCTCGCCCTCGGAAAGTGAAATGCCGACGCCGCCTTCACGTAAAAGCTCAATAAATCTGACAATGGTTTTTTCCATATTTCTTTCCGTTTTCCGTTGTTTTATGGTATACTGTTATCATACTGAAAAAAAAGGAAAATGTCTACGGAGAAATGATGAAAACTTTGGATCTGAAAAAAAATTTGGCCGAAAACGGGTATTTTTGCAATGATGATCTCGCTCTGATCCTCAGTCTCAGCGAGCTGTTGAAAAAACCTGTTCTGCTGGAGGGTCCCGCCGGTGTCGGCAAAACGGAGCTGGCCCGGGCTTACGCGGGGGCAACGGGTCGGGAATTGATCCGTCTGCAGTGCTACGAAGGTCTCGATGAACGTCATGCGCTCTATGAATGGAATTATCAGAAGCAGCTGCTCTATTTGGAAAGCCGGGCCAAATCTTCCTGGGAAGAAACGAAGAAAGATCTTTTTTCTGAGGAATTTCTGCTGCCCCGGCCGCTCTTAAAAGCTTTTCTCTCCGAAAAGCCGGCGGTGCTGCTCATTGATGAGATCGATAAGAGCGATGAGGAATTTGAAAGCTTTTTGCTGGAAGCATTGTCCGATTTCGCCGTTTCCATTCCGGAACACGGTACGGTGCGGGCGAAAACCGTTCCGATGATCTTTCTCACCAGTAATGCCATGCGGGATTTCAGCGACGCGCTGAAACGCCGTTGCGTTCATTACTATATCGACTATCCCACAAAAGAGCAGGAAGTGCGCATCCTCCGCTCCAAGCTGCCCGCCCTCGGTGAAAAACTCGCCGGGGAAATCGCGGCTTTCGCTCAGAAAGCGCGGAAAATGAAATTGAGCCGCGCGCCGGGGCTTGCCGAAGTCCTGGATTGGGCGGCGGTTCTCTGTGAAATCGGCATTGAAGAGCTGAGTGACAGCCGGGTCGGCGATACGTACCATTTTCTCGTCAAGAGCAGGGAAGATTTTCTTCGTTTGAAAGAAGATAAGTGAGAGTCGGATGATGGATACAAAATGGATCAAGACCAATGAGATTCGCAAGGCGGATTATGATAACGCCTTGAAAGAAGCCGCCGCGTTGATTCGCCGCGGCGAGCTGGTGGCTTTTCCCACCGAGACCGTTTACGGTCTCGGCGGCAACGCTTTTGACGCTTCGGCCGCCGAAAAAATTTACGATGCGAAGGGGCGTCCTTCGGATAATCCGCTGATCGTTCATATTTCCCATATCGATATGATGGATGATCTGGTTTTGGAGTTGACGCCGGTCTGCCGCCGTCTCGCCTTTGAGTTTTGGCCGGGGCCGCTGACGATGATTTTGCCGAAAAGCGATAAAATCCCCGCCGCCATCACCGGCGGTCTGGATACCGTTGCCGTGCGGATGCCCGGCCACGGAGTGGCTCTGGACTTCATCGATGAAGTTCAATTGCCGATCGCCGCGCCCAGCGCCAATCTCTCGGGAAAACCGTCGCCGACCGAAGGGGAACACGTCTATCACGATCTCAACGGCCGCGTGGCCATGATTTTGGACAGCGGTCCCGTTGAAATCGGCATCGAAAGCACCATCATTGATCTGAGCCGCCCGGAACCGGTCATTCTGCGCCCCGGCCGCATCACCTTTGATGATATCAAGCCATTTGTGCCCCGTCTGCGGGGGCGTTACGCCATAACGGCCGCGGACAGGGAACGTCCCAAAGCGCCGGGAATGAAATATAAGCATTACGCGCCCGACGGCAAAATGTTTTATCTTCCCGAAGGAGAAAAGGCGGTTTCGGCGATTCGTGAGGCAAAGGGGAAAACCGCGCTGCTGCTTTCGAATGAACGCTGGCAAACATTGAAGGATGAGGTTTCCCCGGATCTCCTCTGTGTCCTCGGTTCCGCGGAACATTTGGAGGAGATCGGCCATAATCTCTTTCATGCTTTCAGAGAGTGCGATAAAGAAAAAGCGGAGGTCATTTTTATCGAAGCTTTCCCCGACAGCGGTTTCGGGGAGGCGCTGATGAATCGGATCGAAAAAGCGACCCATAAAGAGTAAGGTAAGAAAATGAAAAAAA
Organism: uncultured Bacillota bacterium; assembly: GCA_902766525.1. GTDB lineage: Bacteria > Bacillota > Dehalobacteriia > UBA7702 > UBA7702 > UBA7702. Next base: position 3,570 of record CACXDX010000136.1, read on the forward strand.
GTATTTTGAAAAAAAGTTTGCTGCCGATATTGATCTGCGGTTTTCTGTTGATGCTTTCGCTGCCGGTCGCGGCGGCCAATTCCGGTCACCGCCATGAGCCCTGTTATGCCTTAAGCGGCGACGCTCAATCTTATTACAGCGGAGAGTATGATTGGGAGAGCCTTTCCGATGTTGACGGTATCGATACGGATAACTCTCTGACGGCGATGAGCGCTCCTCTCTACGCTGATCTGCAGCGGTTGATGACCGATACGATGACGGCGAGCGTGACGTACCGGAATCTGACGAATTACTGGCAAACGACGGATGATTCCGCCGATACGGAGGAGCTTCTTTTCTACAGCGATGATCTCGCGTCGAAATCACCGGGATACATCAACAGGGAACATGTCTGGGCCAAGAGCCATGCTTCCTTTTATGAGAAAAACGGCGGTGCCGATCTGCACCATCTCCGTCCCGAGGACGGCTCCGTCAATTCCACGCGCAGTAATTATATCTTCGGCGATGTCGTCGGCGTGCTGTCGGATTATAAAACCAAAGATTTCGACGGGAAGACCGTATTGTGGTACAGCAGTGCCGACAATCGCGTGGAGATCAAGGATGACGTCAAGGGCGATGTCGCCCGGATTCTTCTCTATGTCTATGTCCGCTGGGGACAGCCCAATCTCTGTGTTGACATACCCCTTGCCTCGCTGCCGGTCTTTGACAGCGATGACAGTGATAACGACGGTGTGCGGGTCATCGAGGATCTCGATACCCTGCTGACCTGGTGCGAGGAAGATCCCGTGGATACCTGGGAAATGAGCCGCAATGATCTGAGTGAGGACGTTCAGGGCAACCGCAACGTTTTTATCGACTACCCGGAATACGCCTGGCTGCTCTTTGATCGGGAAATTCCCGAAGATATGGTGACGCCTTCGGGCGAGGCGGTCGCCGAAGGAGTGGGTTTTGTCGATGTAAAGAGGGATGCGTTTTATTATGACGCGGTGAAATGGGCCGCGAAAAATGAGGTGACGGCGGGGACAAAACCGGGATATTTCTCTCCCTCCGCTGTCTGTACACGCGGCCAGATGGTGACCTTCCTGTGGCGTATGGCGGGATATCCCGCAGCCTGCGCCGACTGCTCCGATTTTACGGACGTCCGTTTCCATGATTATTATTACGATGCGGTGAACTGGGCCGTTGCCGACGGGATCACCTTCGGTACTTCGGCGACGACCTTCTCTCCGAATCAAAAAGTGACCCGCGGTCAGGTCGTGGCTTTTCTGTCCCGTTGGGCGGGAGGGCAGCCTTCGCAAAACGTGAATCCCTTCAGCGACGTCAATCCCGACGCCTATTACTTTAACGATGTGCTTTGGGCCGCGGAAAACGGCATCACCGCCGGAAAAACGGCAACGACGTTCTGTCCCGATGATGTCTGCAGCCGTGGTGAAATCGTCACCTTCCTCTACCGTTTTTCCCAAACAGTATGGGGGACGATGTAAGATCCGAAGATTTCAACCGTGTTCGGCCGGCTGAAATTCATAGCTTTTTCGCTCGGATTATGGTATGATATAAATGTTAAATCAGGAGATGAAGCCTTGAATATTTTATTTGTTTGCAGCGGCAATACCTGCCGCAGTCCGATGGCGGCCTATATCGGCGC
>CACXDX010000137.1 GCA_902766525.1 uncultured Bacillota bacterium
CAACCGGTACAGCCCGTTCGTCCGGTACAGCCCGTAAAACCTACGGCATTGGCGGGCGGCGGTCCGACGCCGATGGAAGCTTCCCGTCAAAAGAAAGATACCACGGCGCAAAACATGGATACTTCTCACACGGATCATTCCAAACCGGAACATATGACCCATCTGAGAGGATCCGAACTCGTACCGAAAACACACCCGATCATTGCTTTTCGCGGTCAGCTTGACAGCTTTGAAGCGATGCTTCTGGAAATCGTGATCGATACGGAAACGGCGGGATTCAATTCCCTCTCCGGCGATCTCAACGAGCTCCTTGAATATTCCCGCACGATCATGCGTGCCGAGGTAATGCAGGAGCCGATGGAACCCATGAATATCTGTGGTTGGGATTCCGACGAGATCCGTGAACGGTCCCATTATCCCAATAAATTTTACACTGCCAACCATTTCACGCCACAGCCTCATCACGGTAAAATCATGGCGCAGCTCAACCGGCTTCGTGCCCAATCCAGAGAATTGGAACTGGCCGCAGCTCATGCCTTTTACCGGGAAGACGGTTCCACCGAACGGGATGATATCCTCAAGGCTGTCAATCGTTTCAGCAGCTTGATTTATGTCTTCATGCTTCAACTGCTCGGCGGCGTGTATCAGTACGGCGGTTGACGGGGGACTGTTGTGAAGGAATTAAAAGAAGCAAACGACCTGATTAAGGCATACGAAAAAACGTTCAGAAAGCCTCTCAAAGCGGTAAAAGGAAAAAAATTGTATACCGGAGTTGACCTCGGAACAGCCTACATTGTTCTCGCGGTCGTTGACGAAGACGGTACTCCGATCGCCGGAGCCATGCAATTTGCCGAAGTTGTCAAAGACGGCCTTGTCGTTGATTATAACGGCGCGATGCAGATCGTGAAAAAGCTTAAAGCCAAGATCGAAAAAAGCATCGGGGCCGAACTGGAACTGGCCGGTGTGGCCTATCCTCCGGGGACTGACATCAGTGATTGCAGAGCCATTCGTTATGTTGCCGAAGCCTGTGGTTTTCGTGTGGAATACACGATGGATGAACCGACGGCAGCCAACAACGTCCTTCATATCAAAAACGGCGCTGTGGTGGATATCGGCGGCGGAACGACAGGGATCGCCGTATTAAAAGACGGAGTCGTTGTCAGTGTTGACGACGAACCTTCCGGAGGAACCCATTTAAGTCTCGTCATTGCCGGCGCAAAAGGTATTCCTTTCCTCGAAGCGGAAAAGCTAAAGAAAGATCCCTCGGAACATAAAGGTTTGATGCCTATGGTTCGACCGGTCTTTGAAAAAATGGGAACGATCGTAAAGCAATTTATTGCCGGCCATGAGGTTGATACGATTTATCTCGTCGGCGGTACCTGTTGTTTTGAAGGTGTTGAAGCCGTGATGGAAAAGCAGCTCGGTATCACCGTGGTCAAACCCGATAATCCCATGCTTGTCACGCCTCTGGGTATTGCCCTCGGCAGTATGCTGGAAGGCAATAAAGAAAAATCTCTGTACGATTACGAGTAAGAGAGGAAGTGAAGGAACGTGCGCATAGGTAGAGTAATTGATAATATCTGGGCAACCAGAAAAGTTGAAGATTTGCGAAGCGCGAAGCTTATGGTCGTTCAGGTCCTGGATACTCCCTCGGATCTGGAAAATCCCGCCAATAACGGCGGCAAAGTGCAAATTGCTGCCGATATTATCGGCGCGGGTATCGGTGAACTTGTTATCACCGTCGGCGGTTCCTCGGCTCGACGGGCCGGCGGTTATGACAGCAACGTTCCCATCGATTTGCTGATCGTTGGGATCATCGATGAAAACGAATGGAGCTTCTCGCAGAAGAAGGAGTAAAACAATGGCTTCTCAAGTGATTGAGCAAATTAAAAATGCGGGGATTGTCGGAGCCGGCGGTGCCGGTTTCCCCAGTCACGTGAAATATAATGTTGAAGCGGAGGTTGTCGTTGTCAACGGCGCTGAGTGTGAACCGTTGATTCGTGTTGACCAGCAGTTGATGATCGTAGCCATCAAGCAAATGATCCGCGGTCTGACCATTGTGGTCGAAGAGACCGGAGCCAAAGAAGGTATCATTGCCATCAAAGGCAAACATAAAGAGGCCGTGGAGCTGCTTCAGGAAGCCGTTGCGGATAAAGAAAAATTATCCGTGTTCATTCTGGATGATTTCTATCCTGCCGGTGATGAACAGGTAACATTGTATGAAGCGACGGGACGTCAGGTGCCCCAGGGCGGGTTGCCGATTCATGTCGGCGCCGTGGTGACCAATGTGGAAACATTGATCAATGTGGCCGCCGCCGTAGATGAAGGAAAGCCGGTGACCGATACATATATCACCGTTACGGGCCAGGTTCCTCATCCGGTTACGGTGCGTGTGCCCGTAGGCATTTCCGTCCGTGAAGCGCTGGCTTTGGCCGGTTTGACCGATGTTCGCGGATACGGTGTGATCGATGGCGGCCCGATGATGGGCGGTCTCGTCAGAGATATCGATGAACCCGTGAAGAAAGCCGCTAAAGCATACATTGTTCTGCCCGAATCTCATTATCTGATTCGGATGAGAATGAAATCCATGAGAGCCGTTTCCAAAACAGCGCAGTCAGCCTGCATCCAATGTCGTTATTGCACGGATCTTTGCCCCCGCTATCTGCTTGGGCATGAGATCGAACCTCATCGGATCATGCTTGCGTTAAAATATTCCAAGAGCAATGAAGATGTCTTGAGAATGGCTTTTGCCTGCTGCGAATGCGGGATGTGCGAACAGTTTTCCTGTCCCGCCCATCTGCTGCCGCGCACGGTAAATGCTCAGGTCAAGCGTCAGCTCATGGAAAAAGGAATTAAACCGTTGGATCCGCCCGATCCTCAAAATATCCATCGGGTGCGGAAAGATCGCAGGATCCCTTCGTCAAGGATTGTCCGTCGGATCGGATTGGTCAATTACGATGTGGCCGCTCCTCTTATTGAAGAGGAATTCCGGTTTGATACCGTCAGAATACCGCTGAAGCAACATGTCGGCGCGCCCTGCGTTCCCGTTGTTTCCGTGGGAGACAGTGTTAAACGCGGCGATAAGATCGGTGAGATCCCCGAAAAAGCTTTGGGAGCTCCCGTCCACGCCAGTATTGACGGAACGGTTACGGAGATTACGGATTCCGTCATCGTAATCAAAGCAGGAGGTGACTTCTGATGATTAATGCCATCGGTTTAGTCGAATTTGTCAGTATTGCCAAAGGGATAGAAGCGGCGGATGCCATGTTAAAGCAATCCCGCGTCGAACTGTTGGACGCGCGCCCGATTTGTCCCGGCAAATACATTGTTCTGATCTGGGGTGAAGTTTCCGCGGTGTATAATTCCGTGCAAGCCGGTAACTTTATCGGTAAGGAATCCGTTGTCGATGACTTTGTGATTCCCAATGTTCATCCTTCTGTGATCAAAGCAATCTCTTCCGCGTCGGACGTTCGTGAATTGGATGCCCTCGGAGTTGTGGAGTCCTTCTCCATCGCAGCCTTGATTGTTGCGGCGGATTCCGCTGTGAAAGCCGGTGAAGTTGATCTCATCGAGATTCGTGTCGGCACCGGTATCGGCGGTAAATCCTTTGTAACGCTCACCGGTGACGTCGGTGATGTAACGGCCTCCGTTAACGTCGGAAAAGAAACCTGTGCGGAAAAAGGAATGCTGGTTGAATCCGTTGTCATTCCTTCCCCGCATAAAGATCTTACTGCTCACATTTTATAAATTTAAATATTAAGCCCTTTACAATTTCAAGGAGGTGAAAGAGAATTGAAACGACTTATTTCCGTTAATGACATTAAAAGTCTGTACGAACAAGGTCAAAAAGAATTCTACCAAGATGACGACACCGTCATTACACCTGCAGCCAGAGACGCGGCCTCTGAATTTGGGGTAAAAATCATTAAAGGACGCCTGCCTTACGGCGTAGGCAATCCTGACAGCTATCCCATTTCCAGCGGTGCATCTCCCGTCGTTGCTCAGGGCGCTTCGGTTGTGAAATCCGATGCGGTTTCCCCGGCAACGAAATGTCCTCCGGTCCCCGGTTACAGAGGTGATCAGCCTCTTTATACCTCTCCTTGGCCGGATGTAGTTCCCAGAACCAACTGCTCCGTAAGAACTCAGAACACTCCGTCATCCTACACGACTCCCTGGCCGAAAGCGAACCCCATTGCCCGCGAAGCGTTGGCGAATATTGAACCCGCGAGAACGGCACCCGGTCCCTTCAATGCCGGCGCTCCTTCTCCGATTCAGCCCATCACCACCGTTTCCTGCACCGGTAACGGCGCTGTTCCCGCTGCAGTAACTCCCTGCGCCGCCGCGAACATTGCTTCCGCTCCCGTTGCTCCGGCAGCCGGCGGTGTAGATCCTCAGTTGGTCGCGGAAATCGTTCAGCAGGTCTTAGCCGGCCTGGGGGAGTGCCCACAGGCAAATCTTGATCGAGTTGTTGAACCCGGTACGGGTTTTATGCTGATCAAATCTGCCAATGCTCCGCTGGATGTCTTCAACGACGGCACCAATGATCGTCCCGGGATCTATATCAAAGAGTTTACAAATCCCAAAGAAAGCCCCAATATGACGTCGGGCATTATGGAATTTGACAACAGCTCTCTTGATTGGCATCTCACCTATGACGAAATGGATTACGTCATTGACGGTACGCTGGAATTTATCGTCAACGGTCAGAAATTTACGGGATATCCCGGTGATTCCTTCTTTATCCCCGCCGATACTCACGTAACCTTTACCACTCCGAACAAGGCGAAGTTCTTCTTTGTAACTTACCCTGCCAATTGGGCCGAAACTGCCGGCTTAAAGTAAAATCAAAATTAATTTTAAAAAATAAAAAATAAATTTTATTTTCAAAATAGGAGGAAATAAAAAAATGACAAATATCGCATTAGGTATGATCGAAACCAAAGGTTTAGTCGGTTCTATTGAAGCGGCCGATGCCATGGTCAAAGCTGCTAACGTTACTCTCATCGGTAAGGTTCATGTCGGCGGTGCTTATGTTACCGTTATGGTCCGTGGTGATGTCGGTGCTGTTAAAGCCGCTACCGATGCCGGTGCCGCTGCTGCTCAGAGAGTCGGCGAACTCATCTCGGTCCATGTCATTCCCCGTCCGCATCATGAAGTCGAATACATTTTACCGAAACTCGGCAACGAATAATTCCGATTATTTCGTGGCTTAAGAATGTAAACGGTAAAGGGGTTGAACTTTATGCCAACTCAAAATATTGCTTTGGGTATGATCGAAACCAAAGGGCTGGTTGGCTCCATTGAAGCGGCTGATGCTATGGTAAAAGCCGCAAATGTGACCCTGATCGGTAAGGTACATGTCGGCGGCGCTTATGTCACCGTCATGGTTCGCGGCGACGTCGGTGCTGTTAAAGCTGCAACCGACGCCGGCGCTGCCGCCGCTCAAAGAGTCGGAGAATTGATCTCTGTCCATGTCATCCCCAGACCTCATCACGAAGTCGAATACATCCTGCCTTCTTTGGGTGTCGACAGCGAAGATGACTTTAGTCCTGTTCCGCCCTATGGCGGCGACAATGATCCCCAGCAGCCTAAGGCTGAAGAAAAGGATGAAGTCGCAGAAGCTGAAGAAATCGAAGAAGTAGTCGAAGAAGCTGAAGAACCGGAAAAAGCTGAAGAAGCTGAAGAAGAAAAAGCTTCGGTTGATGAAGCGGAAATCGTCAAAGAATTGGAAGGTATGGCTGTAAAAGATCTTCGTAAGCTCGCCAGAGCTACCGATGGGATCGGCATTGCGGGAAGAGAGATCTCCGCCGCCAATAAAAAGGTTTTGATCGCCGAAATTACAAAGGCGAAATTGAAATGAGTTTTGCTCTCATTCAGCCGTTTATTGAAACGGTGATGAGAGATGTGTCATTGAGATCTTAACGATCCGTTAGATCCATAGAGAAAGGGGGATTATAGCTTTGACACTTGATTTTGATCTGAGAATCATCCAGGAAACAAGAGATTTGGCCCGCAAAGCCAAAGAAGCCCAGGATATCTTGGCTACCTTTTCTCAGCAGAAATTAGATGAAATCATTAAATCTATGGCTGACGCCGTTGATGCCAATGCCGAATGGCTGGCGAGAATGGCCTGTGATGAAACAAAGTACGGTGTTTACGAACACAAAATTATAAAAAATACATTTGCCGGCAGAAATGTCTATGAATACATCAAAGACATGAAAACCACCGGCTATATCAACGAAGATCCCGTTAATAAGGTATATGAAATTGCTTGCCCCGTCGGTGTTGTGATGGCCATTATTCCTACAACGAATCCGACATCTACCGTTATCCACAATGCCATGTGCTGCGTGAAAGCAGGCAATGCCGTGATCTTCTCGCCGCATCCCCGTGCGGTTAAATGCATTAATGCCGCTGCTCAGGTTCTTGCTGACGCCGCTGCCCGTGCCGGCGCTCCCGAAGGTACCATTCAGTGCCTCTCCAGAGCGAGCATGGAAGGAGCCGATGCTTTGATGCACAACGATACGGTTTCCGCTATTGTTGCTACCGGCGGCCCCGGTTTGGTAAAAGCCGCTTATTCTGCCGGTAAACCCGCTCTCGGCGTTGGTGCCGGTAATGTCCCGGCTTTCATTGAAAGAACCGCGGATGTAAAAAAAGCCGTTCATGATATCGTTGTCAGTAAAACCTTTGACCATGGTATGATCTGCGCATCCGAACAGCATATCCTTGCCGATCAGCCGGTTAAGGATGAAGTTCTGGCTTGTCTGAAAGCGGAAAACTGCTATATTCTCAACGAAGAAGAAACCGATAAGGTTGCGAAATGCATCATGACGCCGGATAATGGTATGGATGCTAATTTCGTCGGTAAATCCGCCTGCTACATCGCCGAACATGCCGGATTCAGCGTTCCTCAGGGAACGAAGCTTTTGATCGCCCCGATGGACGGTTACGGCAAAGAATATCCGTTGTCTCATGAAAAACTGACTTCCGTTCTCGGCTTCTATTGCGTCAAAGATTGGCATGATGCCTGCGCGCTCTGCATGGGCCTGCTGAGTATCGGCGGTATCGGACACAGTTTGGCTGTTCACAGTAAAGATGATCGTATCATCCGTGAATTCGGTGCCAAACCGGTTTCCCGTATTCTTGTGAATACACCTTCTTCTCTCGGTGGTATCGGTTATACTACCAATATTACCCCGTCCCTGACTCTGGGCTGCGGCACCTGCGGCGGTTCCAGTCTGGATGAAAACCTGAGCCCGCTCCATCTCATCAACGTGAAGAGACTGGCTTACGGCATGTGTGAACCGAGTATTCCCGAAGAAGGTACCGCTTCTTCCTGCGCGGCACCGGCTCCCGCTCAGGCCGGCGGCGCCGCCGCTAATGCCGAAATGATTTCTGAAGTCGTCAAACAGGTGCTTGCCCGGATCCAAAGCTGAAAAGGGGGGCGAACCTAATGAATGAACAGGAAATTGCGGCATTGGTTGCCAAGATCATAGCGGAACAGCGCGGCAGCAGTGATTGTTTCCAATTCGCGGAAGAAGATACCCTCGTTCCCGTCGGTGTTTCCAATCGTCATATCCATCTGAGCCAGGAAGACTTTGAAAAGTTATTCGGTGCCGGTGCGACGATGACGCACTTTAAGGATTTATCTCAGCCCGGTCAGTTCGCCTGTCAGGAAGTGATGACCTTGGTCGGTCCCGGCGGAGCGATCGAACGTGTTCGTCTTCTGGGTCCCGCCAGAAAGCAGACTCAGGTGGAAGTTTCCGTCGCCGATTGTTTTAAACTCGGTGTCAAACCTCCGCTGAGAGATTCCGGTGATTTGGCCGGATCCGCGCCGCTTACCATTGTCGGTCCGAAAGGATCCATCAATATCCCCGAAGGCTGTATTATCGCGCTGAAGCATATTCATATGCATACCGATGATGCGAATCGCCTCGGTTTGGTAAACGGAGACCATGTCAACGTTCAAACCTGCGGTGAAAGAAATCTCATGTTTGAAGATGTTCTGATTCGTGTCAGCGATAAATTCCGTTTGGAAATGCACGTCGATATGGATGAAGCGAACGCAGCTTCTTTGACCAACGGAGATACCGTGAAAATCGTTGGCAAGTGCTGAATTGCTAAAAAGTTAAAAAAGACGTTCTCTCAAGAGAACGTCTTTTTTTGATCTCAAACCGATAAGTTATTTTTGACTCAAATATTTTTGAAGAAAAGAATAATGATTTTTGATTGAGAGCTCTTATGATGTTTTAAAAAATGTGATATAATAAAATAAAAATTGCGAAAAGGAAGAGCTATCGGTTATGAAAACAGGCTTAATTGACATCGGCGGCGGTGAACGCGGAATTTACGGCGCGGGAATCATGGATCGCCTCGATGAAGAGGGGATCGTTTTTGACGTTGCCATCGGCGTATCTGCAGGCAGCGCCAATCTTTCTTCTTTTCTCTCCCGTCAAAGGGGCCGGAATCGAAGATTTTATACGGTTTATTCTCTGCGGGATGATTATATGAGCCGCAAAAATATTCGCGATAAGGGATACTATATTGATTTGAATTATGCCTACGGCACTCTCAGCCGCAATGAGGGAGAAGATCCTCTCGATTACCGGGCTTTTATAGCTTCACATACGGAATTTGTTGCGGTCGCCACAGCCGCGGAAAGCGGAAAAGTCCGATACTTCACAAAGGAGCAAATGAAGGAAGATGACTTTTCCGTGCTCATGGCTTCTTCGGCGCTGCCCGGTGCGAGTCGTCCCTATGAGGTGGAGGAGGATCTTTATTTTGACGGCGCCGTAAGCGATCCCGTTCCCGTGGCGAAAGCTTTGGAAATGGGTTGCGATCGAATCGTTTTGATCTGTAATTCTCCTTTAAGCGAAGGTCATGATGAGAAAGAAGACCTGCGTATGGCCCGACGAATGAAGAAAAGTTTTCCCGCGATCGCGGAAACGCTTTACCGCAA
>CACXDX010000138.1 GCA_902766525.1 uncultured Bacillota bacterium
GGCGCTGTTGCCTTTTTTGCGGGGAGAAAAATCGAGCACTAAAATTTTTTTCATGATCATGATCCCTCGTTTCTTTTTTCCTTTTCTCCATTATAGCACAAACGGAGCTTGAAAAACAGCGCGAAAGGAAGGAAACGATTCATCCCGAAAACAATTTGCGGCTTCAATCGATATCGTATTTGCCGCCGATATTGTCAATGTTGTCGATATCGTCATAAACCTCGGCATCATCGATGTCATTGATATCATTGATATCGTCGATATCGTCGATATCGTCCGTTCCGCCGTCGATGACGATGGCGGTGGAATGATTCTCATCTCCGAGGAAGGTGATGTTGATATTGCCGCTGTCCGTCGAGACGAAAAGCGTTTTGCTGCCGCCGGTGCTGTTGTTCAGGTTGCTGCTGCCCAGATCAACGTCGGCGCGGACGGTGAAATCGGAGGCCTTGCCGTTGATCGAGCCGTTGATGTTGCTCGCGTCGGCATCGATTTTCAAAGATTGCCCCACGGAAAGATTGTCAAATCGGATATCTCCGTAGTCGGTATTCAGGTCAAAAATGTCGGCGGAGACGTCGTTCAGATTCATTTCCGCGGCGTCGAGATCGGTGACGACGCTGCCGGCCTTCACCTGATCGATATTGATGAGACCCGCGTCGACGTCGATATGGAGCTTCCCGTTTACGGTGCAGTTTGCCATCGTCAGTTCGCAGGCGTCACTTTGGAAGATGAAGTCTTTGGCGAAGACCATATTTTCGCAGTTGATATCGGCCGCGTCGGCGTCGATGGAAAAGCTCTCCACGGTGGCGGGAACGGCGATCGTCACGGGGTAATCATCGACGGTAACGGGGAAGAAGGAGATGTACTGTCTCCAATCCTTTTTGTTGTTATTTGTATAAACCGTCATCGTTTCGCCGTCTTTTTCCGTGATGACTTCGGATTCGAAACGGGTGGCGTAGGAGATGTGGATGTCGTTGTCGGGCGATGTGACGATTTCGATATCGGCGACGTCGTATTCAAAAAATCGATTGGAGATGATCAGCGTTTTCACACCTTCACCGCTGATATCGGCGTTCTTTTCTTCCGATTCGCCGCCGATGGCAAAGGCCTCGGGGTTAAAGCCCGAAGCGGCAAAAGTGATCACACAGATACCGGCGCCGATCACCATCAGCGCGATGGCGAGGATCAAAGTTATTTTTCGAGCCTTTTTCATGATTTTTTCTCCTTTCTCAGCGAGGACAGCTTTTTAAAGCAGAGCGCGGTACCCTTGGCAAACCAAATCGATCCGTAAACCGCGGGGAAGAGCAGCAGAAGCCCGAAACCGCAGCAGAACAGCGATATCCCGAGCAGCATCATGCCGTTGAAGATGCCGGATACCGGGATACAGAGAAAGGCGACGACGCTGCTTGCGATGCCGCCGAGGACGCAGCCGACAGCGGTGCAGAAGATGGCGATCAGCACGATCCAGGGGATCATATAGAGGCAGACGACGGTAACGGCCAGCGTGCAGATGACGGGAAGCCAAACGGGCAAAGCCAAAACGGCGAGGAGGATGGCGAGCCAGAGCGGGCAGCCGTGAAAGCTCTTTTCCGCAGACGTCGCTTGTGTCGATATATTATCTTCCGCGCTTTCGCTTAAGATCTCCGCGGCGATGGTTTTGGGATCGCCGAGATCGGCAACGGCCTCTTCTTCGCTGAGACCTTCCTCGATGCGGTCGTCGATCATTTCTTCAAAATAGCCCAGACTGCGTTCTCTGTCTGCCGGAGATAAGGAGGCGAGCTCCCGTTCCAGTTGGGCGAAAAAAGCGGCTTTGTTCATTTTTTCGAACCTCCTTTGATGTAAGTGATAATGGCTTCGACCTCGGGCCACTCATTGAGGAAATCACGGATCCTTCCCCGGCCCGCGTCGGTGATATGATAATATTTGCGCATGCGGCTGTTGTGTTCCATCATATAGACGGTCAGATAGCGGTTTTGCTCCAGACGTTTGAGAATGGGATAAAGGGTGGATTCCGAGATCGGCATATGCGGAGAAAGATCGTGGACGATCTTGTAGCCGTAGGAATCCTCCTCGGAAAGGCATTTCAAAACGCATATATCAAGGAGTCCGCGTTTTAATTGAATATCCATATTGATACCTCCTTATGCATTATACTATACTATGCATAGTATAATGTCAAGCATAATATTAAAAATTTTGAAA
>CACXDX010000139.1 GCA_902766525.1 uncultured Bacillota bacterium
CATCAATTTTCTGTCCCTTCCCCTGTTCAGCCGCCTGATGACCACCGAAGAATTCGGTGCCTTTAATCTCTTTATATCCTATGAAGCAGTGCTGAATATTGTCCTGTGCATCGCACTGAACTGCAGCACCAAAAGCGCCAATCAGGAATTTCCGGGTGAAATTGATGACTATTCCTCTTCTGTTTCACTCATCTTTATTCTCAATGCCGTTTTTTCAAGCGCGCTGATCCTTCTTTTTGGCGGACTGCTTACGAAGCTCACCACACTCAGCACACCCGTTCTCCTGCTGATGGTCGTCCATGCTCTCGGCAGTTCCCTGCTCATGTTTTATGTCAGCCGGATTGTCCTTGATTACTCCTATAAAAAATACCTGGTCGTTTCTTTTCTCCAATCATTGGGAAATATTATCTTTTCTCTTCTTCTGATCCTGACGGTGTTCCGTTCGGACAAATCCCTCGGAAGAATCATCGGTGCAACCGTCTCCTTTGCCGCCATCACGGTCTTCATTCTCCATGAGCTGTATAAGGCGGCAAAGCCCCGGTTTGACAAGAAGTACTGGAAGTTTGGCATAAAATACAGTCTTCCCCTGGTTCCTCACGGGTTGTCATCCGTTCTGCTCGGACAGGTTGATAAAATGATGATCGGTTCCATGGTCGGAAATTCCAGCCTTGGTATTTACAGCCTGGCTGGAAACATTAAACTGATTCCGCTGGTTCTTTCCGACTCCATTTCCAACGCATGGGGAGCATGGTTTTTTGAGATGATTGCCGAAGGGGAAAAAACTGAAATCCAGAAAAGAGCGGGACAGCTTTCCATTGTCTTTATGGTGCTGACCATCGGGCTTATGGCAATTTCTCCGGAACTGATTCTCCTTCTCGGCGGCGAAAAATATACAGAGGGAAGCATTGTCGCGATTCCAATGATTGTGGATGCGTTCCTTTTGTTCCTGTACGGTGTTGTTGTCCAGATTGAGTATTACAGGAAAAAAACCATTTATATTATGTACGGTACCCTTGCCACAACGGCCATCGATCTCATTCTTAATTATATATTTATCCGGCGGTACGGATATGCAGCCGCTGCCTATACCACATTGGTTTCCTATATCATCTTCCTGATTCTGCATCTCGTGATCGCCTACCGGCTGGAGCATTTTAACGTGATACCCATGAAGATTCTTTTTTTGACCGTTGCCGTCACCATGGTGTCAGGCGGGGTCAGCATTCTGCTTCAGCACAACTGGATCCTTCGGTATCTGTGCTGCCTGGTGACCATTCTCCCTGCTTTCCTGTGGTTTTTGAAAAATGCCGGGGACCTGCGGGAGATGGTTTTTGGAAGAAAGGGGACGACAAAGGAATGAGCGGATTTTTGGAAGTATTCAAAAGGGTGATCGGCGGATCAATGCTGAGGGACTGTGCCAAGTCCCATGTGCTGATGCATGCCGCTGCTTTGACCGTGATTGAGGGCACATCACAAAAATCGCTCGAGATCGTTCAGGAATCTGTCTTTAATAAGATCGTCAGACGCCTTCGAAAAGAGAATTCAGCTTTCATTGCGGAATATAAAAAGGGAGATGCGGAAAGATCGAAGCTCCCTCATGCCCGCAGCAATAAAGTATGGGTCTGTTGGCTGCAGGGGATCGAAAAAGCGCCCGACATTGTAAAAAGGTGCTATGCGTCCCTGCTTGAGCATTTGAAAGACAGGGAGATTATTCTGCTCTCTGAAGATAATTACAGGGATTGGGTAACCTTCCCCGACTATATCCAGGAAAAGATCGATAAGGGAATTATCAGCAGTGCCCATGCTTCCGATTTGCTGAGATTGGAATTGCTTGAACACTATGGCGGAACCTGGATCGACGCAACGATTTTCTGCAGCGGAAAAGATATTCCGGATTATATCTGGAACAGTGATTTGTTCCTCTATCAGATCATGCGGCCCGGGCTGGATGGCCATGCGCAAAGATCATCAAACTGGTTTATCACAGCATGCACGAACGAACCTATTCTTCGACTAGTCAAGGAACTGCTGTATCGTTATTGGCAAAATCACAGCAGAGCGGTAGACTATTATATTTTTCATGATTTTATGGAGCTTGCCATTGAAGCATATCCGGAAATATGGAAGAAAGTTGTTCCGGTCAGCAGCTCCATCCCGCATATTTTACTTTTCCGCCTGGAAGAGCCCTATGACGATAAAATATGGCAAGCTGCAAAAGAAATGACGCCGTTTCACAAGCTTTCCTGGAAATTCACGGACGAGCGGCTGGAAAACATGAATCAGCCGGGTACATTTTATCGTGTTGTTTTGTGTGATGAGAAGAAGGAATAACTTCAATTTGATGAAAATCGCAGGCCGGCGGAAACCGGCCTTTTTCTTTGCGGATTTCGGCTTGGGATCCAAACGTTCGCAAAAAGTTTTGGGCAAAATTTGCGAAAAAGACGAACAATATACGAATAAAATCTTTCCAATATTCGGAAAA
>CACXDX010000140.1 GCA_902766525.1 uncultured Bacillota bacterium
AACCCACAATTTCGATTTGTTCTTTCTTTGTATATTTGCTCATTCGTTCTTCCTTTCTTTTTATGTTGAATAACACTATTGTTCTTTGCGGGACAGCGGCGAAGAGTGGCATTTCGCCGCACCCTCGGTTCCTTCCCCGATAAAGACCTCAGGGCTGACGTTGAGCGCAAGGCAGATGGCTCTTAAATCATCGGCAAAGAGAGTACGTTCGCCGTTCATGATGGCATTGAAAGCGGCGGCGGAAAGCCCTGCTTTTTTTGCAACCGACGTTTGCTTTAAACCGTTCCTTTCAATGTATCCGCGAATTTTTTCATAGATGCGCATAAAAACCTCTCCTTGCCATCAGTTTTTCTGTACTAACAACAGTATATAACAGATTATTTGATAATTCAATCCTTTTCTTCAGAATATCTTGATTTTTTCTTTACTTTTCAGATAAAATGGATATAATGAGAATAAGCGAGGTGACCCCTTTGAAATATAAAATAGGCACACAAATACGAAAATACAGAAAATTCCGCGGAATCAGCCAAAAACAATTGGCGGAAGAGCTTCATATCGGAACGACCCGCGTTTCCAACTGGGAGCAGGGGTTGAACCGACCCGACGCCGATATGATCGGCGATATCTGCCGGGTTTTGAAGGGCTCTCCCAGCGAGCTTTTGGACGTTCACCTTTCAGAGGAAGAATTTTCCACGCAAGAAAAAGCTCTGATTTACGCTTATCGCGATAAACCGGAGCTGAGGTCTGCTATAGACATTCTTTTGGACTTAAAAGAAAAATAATTTTTTGTAACCGACTCAATATAAAAGTAAAAAGGCATTATTTCTTCCTAAGAGGAAATAACGCCTTTTCATTTTTTCTTTTTTTTGAGCGGATGCTTGGTTTTGAGGTAATCCATGCGCTCCTTCACCCGCTTTTCGTAGCCGCGGCCCGTGGGCCGGTAGTAGACGCTGCCGAGAAGGGCGTCGGGCAAAAACTGCTGGGCGGCGTAGCCGTCCTCGAAGTCGTGGGCGTATTTGTAATCGACGCTGTAGCCCAGTTCCTCCTTCTCTCCCTTATAGACGGCGTTTCTGAGATGCAGGGGCACGCCGCCGATCTCCTTGTTGCGCACATCAGCGATGGCGCTGTCGATGGCCATATAAGAAGCGTTGCTCTTGGGTGCCGTCGCCACGTAGACCGCGGCTTCGGCCAGGGGTATCCTGGCTTCGGGCATGCCCACGGCGCGCAAAGCGTGAAAGGCGGAAACGGCCACGGTGAGGGCGTTGGGATCGGCCATGCCCACATCTTCGGCGGCGCAGATCATGATGCGCCGGGCCACAAACTCCATGTCCTCTCCGGCCACGATCATCCGCGCCAGGTAGTGAACGGCGGCGTCGGGGTCGCTTCCGCGCATACTCTTGATGAAGGCGGAGATCACGTCGTAGTGATGATCGCCGTGCTTGTCGTAGCGCACGACCTTGCGCTGGAGGGCTTCCTCAATAGCGGCGACGGTGAGCACGATCCGGCCGTTTTCGTCGGGCTTGGCCACGGAGACCACGCTCTCCACGGCGTTTAAGGCGATTCTTGCGTCACCGCCGCTGAAATCGGCGAGAACGTCCAGGGGTTCCTCCCCGTAGACGACATGAGCGCTGCCGAGGCCCCGTTCCTTATCTTCGAGGGCGGTGATGAGGATATCCTTGATCTCCTCTTTGCTCAGGGGCTTTAAGGGGCAGACCCGGGCTCTCGAGATCAAAGCGCCGTTGACCTCGAAATAGGGATTTTCGGTGGTGGCGCCGATGAAGGTGATGATGCCCTTTTCCACGGCGGGAAGCAAGGCGTCCTGCTGGCTCTTGTTGAAGCGGTGGATCTCGTCGATGAAGAGGATCGTCTTCTTATCGTAATAGCGCAGCTGATCCTCGGCGTCTTTAATGACCTTCATGATGTCGGCCTTGCCGGCGGAGATGGCGCTCATGGGCACGAAGACGGCCTCGGTGGCGGCGGCGATGACCTCGGCCAGGGTGGTCTTGCCGCAGCCCGGCGGCCCGAAAAGGATCAGGGAGCCGGTCTTATCCGCTTCGATGGCTTTTCTCAGCAGCGTGCCCTCGCCGAGGAGCTCGCTCTGGCCGACGTATTCGTCGAGGCTGCGGGGACGCATCCGCGCCGCCAACGGCATATAGCGTTGATCGTCAACGGCAAAGAGATTATCCATACGCTCCCCTCCTTTCCCGAAATAAGAGACAACAAAAAGTCCCCGCTTTTGCCGTTCAGCCTGGTTTTGTACCTGTCCTCGACAGGTGGGTATTTTCCTTTCCGATTTCCAGATCCCCGAACAAGGGGGCGCGAGGGCGGCGGAAAGAGAGAAATTCCCTTAAATGATGTGTTGGTTCAAAACTGGGGCCTAATACGTACAAAGCAGGGAACTTTTAATCCTTCAAAAGCTTAAAAGCGCGTTTGCTTTCCGTGTAAAACAAGTATACCGCAAAAGTTCACTTTGCGCAACGGTTAATTTTTAACAAAATTCCGACAGAAAAGCCGCCGGCTCAGTCTTCTTCGTCCTCCTCTTCTTCAAGGACGGTAACGTCGATGCCCAATTCACTGAGCTGCTTTTCGTCAACGCTGCCGGGAGCGTCGGTGACGAGGCAGGTCGCGCTCTGGGTCTTGGGGAAGGCGATGACGTCGCGGATGGAATCACAGTGGGCCATCAGCATCACCATGCGGTCGAGACCGAAGGCGAGACCGCCGTGGGGCGGCGCGCCGTAATCGAAGGCACGGATGAACCAGCCGAATTTTTCCTTCACGTCTTCGTCGCTGAGGTTTAAGAGGCGGAATACTTTGGCCTGAATATCGCCGTCGTGGATACGGATGGAGCCGCCGCCGAGTTCCACGCCGTTCAAAACCATATCGTAGGCGTCGGCGCGGACGGCTTCGGGATCGCTTTCCAGCAGATCGATGTCTTCGGCTTTGGGCATGGTGAAGGGATGATGCTTGGCGACGTAGCGTTTTTCTTCCTCGCTGTATTCAAACATCGGGAAGTCGACGACCCAGAGGAAGCAGACCTTATCGTCGTCGAGGAGCCCTTCCCTGCGGGCGATCTCCAGACGCAGATTGCCCAAAACGTTGCAGGTGGTTTCCCACTTGTCGGCGATAAAGAGCAGGGCGTCGCCGGGAGAAGCGTCGAGGGCCTTTAAGATCGCGGCCATCTCTTCTTCCGTGAAGAATTTGGCGATCGGCGATTTCACGCCGTTTTCTTCCACGATGATCCAGGCCATGCCCTTGGCGCCGTAGATGCCGGCGAATTTCACGAGACCGTCGAAGTCGCGGCGGGAATATTTGGCGCAGCCTTTGGCATTGATGCTCTTGACGCATCCGCCTTTCTTCACCACGTCGGCGAAGACCTTAAAGCCGGAGTCCTTGACGATGTCGCTG